>CAZYLG010000038.1:0-16025 GCA_964648565.1 uncultured Thermoplasmatales archaeon | reverse complement strand
TCGTAGTGAACTTGCTGATGCATTGAATACTAAACAAGAAAATATCATCATTGATTCTCTCACATCATCATTTGGATCATACATTTCAAAAGGCTATGCAAAGGCCTACAGTTCGCAAAAACATGCTCAAGATGTTGAACGGAAATTTCAGTTGAAACGAAATAAAGTCGAAGGGAAATCTAAACAAAAAGAAGAAAAATCCGAAAAAGCAGAAGAGAAACCTTCACCGGCAACTAAAGAAACAAATGAAAAAAGTGATAAACAGGAGGAAAAATAAGATGAAAGGACGCGAAGTGTTCAAAGTAGAAGGTAACAAGGTCAAACGGCAACGTCGACATTGTCCTAAATGCGGTGACGGCGTGTTTCTCGCAGAACACAAAGATAGAGTAAGCTGTGGGAAATGTGGATATACCGAATTTAAAACTAAAAACGAATAATCTTCTTTTTTTAATTCAATTTTTTAACCGATCTATTAGTCAAATTTACTGTTTTTTTTCCATTGACATATTTTCAATATTTTTTAATCGTTAATTTCCTGATAACAATGTATTTATGAAGCATGAATTGATTACCAGTTTTCAATTCTAAATACATTATTGGGTCTGTAGTCTAGCTTGGATAGGACAGAGGCCTCCGGAGCCTCTAACCCGGGTTCAAATCCCGGCAGATCCGTACTATTGAATAGTTATAAATATTACCTAATTGAACACATTCTAATTTTTTCAATAATAAGATTCATTTAAAAAAAAATGGTACGAGGCGGATTTTCGCCTCGTTTATTCTGTTTAGGGGTCCACATATATGATATACATCGCCCAGTTATTTCCTGGAAAATCTGTTCCTTCACCCCATGCGCTTTCTGCTTGATCCATATATCCGTCTTCTATTATGTGTACTACATCGGCATGAGCTGCAACAATAAGAATTTCACTCCATTCTTCATTCCATGGAATAATGTAGGTGTATTCCTGTACAAAATCATGTGACATGTGATAATCGAATTTTCCTACTTTTGGATTTCCTGATTTAGTTATTGGTTCGAAATAATTTAACGGATCCTCCTCATCATAATTGCATACATGAACGTGTGTACCCGTTAGATACCAATTATCAGTAGTAGCATATTTGACATAAAGATAATCTTCTGTATTCCATATGGATACATCACCAACGTCAATGTTTTGTCCACCTATCAAATCCACTATTTGACCAATGTTTACCTCTATTGTTTGAGTTCCAATAAGTGCTCCTTCTTCAGGATAATGGTTTGCGTAAAAGTTTACAGTACATGTATATGTTCCAGCCTCAGCAAAATCAGCTACCTGAATAGTTTCTACAAATTCAACATTTGTCCCTCCATCTATATCATATTTTACATCCGGTGTCAGATCAACTGTTAATTCATCATCACAATAGTCTATTTCCCACCATACATCTGTTGTAACTTCTTCTAAGGCAGCAAGAATTGCATCATCAATGTCTTCGGGTTCAGGAGTAAGCATGTATACTCCTCCAGTAGCAGCAGCTAATCTGAAAGCCTGACCCGGGCTACCATCCTCTATTATGCCATATGTGGTTGCATAATCTCCGCCACCATATAATGGATCACCATCTAACCCATTCACATAGTAACCCGGTATACTTATAGCAATAATTTTTATGCCCGCGGTTTGAAGATCACTAGTAACCGTTGCTTCACTTATAACATAACTCATACCAGTTGCAGCAATTGGAACAGGATCATGGGCAGGTGCATCTCCAAACCAAACAACAATTTTTGTTGAATCATCCCTCCAACCAATAGAGGGATTATTTGCAATTTCGGTCAAAGCATAGAATTGACATTCAGGACCATCCCCTCCACCTCCCGAGAACCAGTTATCAATAGCCAATTGGACATCAGATGTATCATCAGTTAAACTTTGTTGATGAATAAAAGGGTAAGGATCAGCTGGAAAATCTTTGTAGTTTCCAACACCAAACCATGCATTTGGCTCAAGTGCTGCAATATCTGACATTATGGTTAATGCATCAGTTTTCATTTGATCAATAACTGGATACATACTACCTGTTGTATCACAAAGAAAGTAGATATCTGGTTTCGGTGGAATAATCGGAGTTGTTACAGTTTTTGTAAGTGTGAATGTATCTCCAGGTTTCATGTTTAGGTTTACATATTCTGGATCAATAACTGAATCAGGTTCTTGGGCCGAAGCTAACGGAACGATGCTTATAAAAAGAGCAAGGGAAATCATCAGCGTTAAAAAATTTAATTTTATTTCTTTATTTTTCATACGTTCATTTCTCCTTTTTCTATATTATTTTTTTAAAAAAAAATTCTCCCTCTTAACAAAGATTTTTTAAGATTTTTCTTTTTTGAATAACTTTTTTTTCACCTCCCACCATTATTTTTGGATTTTTTTATTGTGTTATATTCTTATTATTTATAAATATTTTGGTTAAATAAATTATTTAATTAACAATTGTATTAATTATTGTACCAATTATTAATAAATATTATTTTTCATTTCTTCAAAATATTATTTTAGATGACAATTCAAAAACCAACAATATAAACTTGAAAAAAATAATAAAATATTTTAATTGAAAAAGCATTTTTCATTTTATTAAATTAGAAGAAAGTTGATGGGAAAAGAGACTAAAAAAATACCACTTTGGAATTGGACTTTGGGCTTGAATGGTAATTATTCAGTTGGGATGTAATAGATGGGCGTTACAATATACCCTATTACGCTCTTTTCCCACAACAGATTAATTGTAATTGTTTGTCATTTATAATCTTTACTTTATTTATTAATATATTCTCTTTTAATAAAAATAAGTTTTTATTATTTACAAAAAATATGATTTAAGCACGTTCATAAAATTATTTTATTCGTAAGTTTTCTTTTTATAAAACCGCTCATGAACCATTTGACCATATACAAAAATCATTGCTTTTTCTATATCTGGTAAACCTTGAAAAAAATCATCCACTAGTTGATAATCGAAATAACGACCTTTATGTTTATTGTTTAGATCATCTTCTAAGTTCAGAATAGTTTCATTGATGTTTTTTAAATCATTTTTTGATACATTCCATACATCAGTAATGTCTTTGAATAATGTTTCATCCTTGTGATCTAATTTGGCCATATTATGTAGTTCCCCAATGTAATTTCCTTCCTTCGGTATTAAATCTAGAGGTATTAAAGTGTTTTTAACAATTGTTAGTTCAAATCGATAATTACTGCTAATTTCATTCGTATTTTGATAAAATCATTTTTAATTAAAAAATCATATTCTGTGATGTCTAAGGTAGATCAAAAAATTTATTTAAAAAATTAATAAATTTAAAAAAATTTATATACAAAATATCATATATTTCTTTATAGCGTGAGAGGAGAAAGATGATCAAAGACTACATAGAGGAGATTGATTTTTCAGTAAAAATGAATAAATCACATACCCTTATTCCCTGGAGGAAGATATTAAAAAAAGTAAAAGGTGAAGAAAAGAAGTATTCAGAACGTAACTATGCTATTGGTATTTACCAAATCCAACCTTGTCCACCAGAGCATAAAGAGAGACTAATGTTAGAACCATCATCAGAAATTTTTTGCAAGTAATCGAGCTGAATTCAAAGCACAATTAAAACCAATTCCCATTGCTTTTACCCCATCACCAATGACAAATAAATTATCAACCGGTGTTTCAATTGAAGGTTTTGCATTATCGATTGTTTTTGCTACACCATCAAGATGCCAAACTGACGGATAGATGGCCCACTCCAATTTTTGATCATAATCCGGAATGAGCCGTGCAAGATTTTTATCAAGAATCCGTCGTAATCTTTTCAAAACCTCTTTTTGTTTTGCCTCCTCAGGCGTACAAATGATATATGCTTGTACAAGTTTTGTATGACTTGGACTGATAGATGCCTCTGGTGCAGCAGCCATAAAGTCAATCATTCCAACAGCATCTTTACCATCAACTCCAGCATCTCGCTCAATGAAATGAAATGTTTTTCCAATTAGATCATTAGGAATATCTGAAAGGGAATAATACCCGCTAAGACTACCGGTTCCAGTTAATCTTTTTATGGTTTTCACATATGACTTTGGGAATGCAGATTCATCTGAGTAATCGAAAAATGATTGCAATAATCCAGAGTAAATAATGTAATCAAAATTAATTGTATCATTTTTTATTTTTACACTTACAGCTTTTCCATTCTTAATATTAATATGATCTACTGCAGTATTCAATCGAATGGAACCACCATTTGTTTTAATGATTTGAGAAAGTTTATCATGAATAACGCCTAATCCTCCTTTTGGATAACCAACTGGTTTTGATCCTCTATACAAATTTCGTTGAGCTCGAAACATTTCACCAGTAGAAATCCGGTCGAGATTATTCACGGTAGTAATAGATCGGGAAAAAATTTCAAGAATAAGTTTCATGTTTCCTTTCCCATATCGCTTAATAGTTTCTGCGATGGAAACAGTATCAAGTTTTTTTAGCGTTTTTTCACTTGCAAAAAGTAACCGAAGGATATTTGGTAGAATTTTTAATTTATCAATTTTTGATAGAAACGGGAAACGATAATCATCTTCATCAATGAATCCAACATAGGATTCAAGGAAATCAACATGTTCATCAAAATCTTTGAGCACTTCATTAAGATTTGATAGTACTCCTCCACCAATCGCATGATATCCTAAATCAAGAAGATAGCCATCTAATAATCGTTTATTGATAATCGTTTGTAAATCAGGCTTTGAAAAAGCGATAAACGAATGGTAATCAGATAATAACTGCGTGTACTTTTCCTTGGTTAATGATGATCCAGAAAAAGATAATGCTCTTCCCCCTAGTTCAGATTCCTTTTCAAAAACAGTAACCGCATAACCTTTTTTTGAAAGAAGGGCAGCTGCAGTAAGACCTGCAATACCTGCACCAATGATACATACTTTCTTTTGATCTGTGTTTTGCATGGTTTATCTACATCCGCGGTTGAAATAATTTGACTCCAGTCAATGGCGTAAATACAAGATACCAACAGATTGGAAGGAAAATGAGAAGTAATGCAGGAATCACACCTATTAAAGAAATAAGCATCAGGGGAACTAATGAATATCGAAGGAAAGATTGGATACTGATAAATTTTCTAATTTTACTTCGATTGAATTGTTTTAGGGTTAATAATTTCAAACTAAAAAAAAGTACTCCTGCTGAAGCTAATGCTAACATAACAAGTTGCCACGAAAAAAACGGTTTATCAAAGAAAATAAATGGCGTAAATAAAAGAATGATTGAGCTAATCCTAATTGACATTCCAAGGAGTTTAAAAGACAGTGGAATAAATAATTTATTTTGATTGACACAAACACCGGATCGAAGGGCAATATTATTCACATTCATCAGTACATCATGATCCGCGTCCTTAACTCCACCCTCAATAGCATTCATATGAAATAAATTGTTAAAAGTTAATACAAAAATAATCCAGGTAAACAAGGTTGGTTCTTTGTTTAAAGCAAAAGCACCTATTAAGAAAATGAATGCAACCGATAGTGCAACCAGAATATCTGAAGCAAATATTTTTTTTCCATAAACATCATAAATGCTTCCAAGAATCCAAGCAATCAAAATACAAATCACTGAAATAAATCGAAAAAGAGTGATAATTTCACCATAAAACAAAATAAAAAAAGTCACAAAGGTTAGCATAATCATGGTAAAACAAATCCATAAGGCAGCTTGTTGTGAAATCGATCCGCTGACTAAGGGTCTATCCTTTAATTCTTTTGATTTTTTATCAACTTCTATATCAACGTAATCATTTAAAACAAAACCAAAAATGGACGAATACGCCCCAAGTAAAAAAAGAAGTGAAAGGGTAAACAAATCAAAAGTTCCAACGGTTATTGCAGCAATAACGGGTGGAATGGCAAGTCCACCTAACCCAGGAAAACGTAAAAGAACAAGATAATCAGCAATTTTTCCCATAAAGAATATTGAAAAAAACTGACCTATTTGAGTTTTTTCTTTTATTCACATAGTCTTTGGTTGTAACACGGTACCATGTAAGATAAGATTTGAAAGGATAAAACCTAAAGCAGGGAAAAAGACAAGGATTCCTGCCCACGGATTAAGCGTCATAAGTAGAATTGGGACTAATGCAAAATTAATCATGTAATGACTTCCGATAAAGGTACGTGCTTTTTTTCTTTTAAACGTGCCCATGTTCATAAGTTGATAGGATAAAAACAGCATCATTCCACTAATGATACCAAGGGTTAGTAATTGAAACATTGCTAAAAAAAGGGATTCGGTAAACCTTTCTAAAATAAAAAAAGGAGTGAAAATTAGGACAATGTCAACGATCTGAATACTAAAAGCAAGGAGTTGAAATGATTTTGAAGCATATAATCTTTTATTTTTCACTCTTACTCCTAATGCTACCGCTGCTGTTTTTGCTCCGCTTTGATAATCATTTTCAATATCTTTTAATCCTCCCGCTACAATCTGCATGAATAATACTTGAATTGATCCAAGGATGCATACGAACCAGGCTAGTAATGAAATATCAGAAATGTTTTGAACTTGAGTTGAAGCTCCATATAATATGAAAAAGAATATGCCAATTGCAACTAAAATATCCATGAATGGGAGTTTTTTACTAATTAAATCATATAGAATAATTGATAATGCAGATAATGCAAGGATGATTAGTGGAACATAATTTGATGAATTATATGCGAGTACACTTGCAATGATAAATGCTAAAAAAATACAACCAAGAGCAAATATCCAAGCATTCTTTAAAGAAATCGTTCCACTTATTAATGGACGATCACTTATTTCTTTAGATGTTTTATCGATTTTGTAATCAACGATATCATTGAATACAAATCCAAATGTATGACCAAAGAAACCAATAAGAAATAAAATGAGTAAGATTAAAATATTGTATTGTTGCATTGCTATTGCGCCCATTACAGGTGAAATTCCGGTTAATACTGCGTTAAATGATCTGGCTAATTTCAAATACTCTCGAATCATATTGACTACTCATGAAAACGATATCGCATTTAAAAATATCGAATAAAAAAATTGTGTAATTTATGTAATGATAGCTTATGAATGAACAATACCATCCATTGGTAAGATATTTGCCTGCTCAAAAAATCAATGCAAGAGATGATGCATTTCATGGATCTAAATATATTTTAGATATTGAGTGGTGGTATTTTGATGCGGTTTTTGAAAATGGATTGAGTGTTCATATTGGATTTCGTTTATATCATATACGAGAAATTGGTATTTTGCAGGCTCGTATTAATGTATATAAAGAAGGAACTCTCATTAAAGAAAAAATTCATAGATTCCTTTTATCTAATATCATACTTGATAAGAAAAAACCAAGTATTATCATAAATGATAAGAAAGTGGTTTCTTTTGTTATTGAAAAAAATAATCAAAGATCACCCTGGAAATATAAAATTAATCTTTCAATTGAAGATGTTTCAGTAAATCTAACCTTTGTAGGGAAATCAGAAGGATGGAAAATAGAAACAGATTCTACCTGTTGGACCGTACCAATTCCCACAGCAAACGTAACTGGCACTATTTCATTTAAGGGAAAAACCGAAAAAGTAAATGGTACTGGATATCATGATCATAATTGGGGATACTCACCAACAACAGTACTTCAAAACATCGGATGGTATTGGGGCCGGATAACCGCTGAACAATTACACATCACCTGGGCCAATACCATTATTTCTAAAACAAAACAAGATCTCATTACCGTAGTTAATAAACCAATTAAAGATAATGATGAATCACCATTTTTCACTAGCATTCATCCTACTGAAATTAAACTTACAACCAAAAATTACAAAAAATATAACAAAATTTTAATTCCACATTCATTTGACCTAATCTTCAACAAAAAAAGTACTTCTTCAACACCTGAAGTATCTGGTAAATTAACAATGGATACAATTGATGTTCATTATGATAAAATCTTTATTATCAACTATTGGCGGTATCATGTAAATGTATCCGGAACAATCAAATATGGATCGTTTACTGAATCGTTAAAAAACAAATCACAAATCATTGAATACTTACGATTTTAAAATTTTTCAAAAATGATACATAAAACTGTTATTTTTTCAACAGTAAAATATGTATACTATCTATGAATACAACTCGACAAGAATATCATAAGGAGATTGAAAGGTCAATGAGTCAAAAAGCAATGAAACGAATACTAATCACTGGTGCAGCAGGTCAAATAGGATCAGAACTTACAATGGCACTCCGTGAAAAATATGGTAATGATAATGTAGTAGCCACCGGTAGAAAAACAAAGCCAAGTGAAACCGTTCTTAATTCAGGACCTTTTGAATATATCGATGTTACCAAAAAAGAAACCATTGAAAAAATGATTAAGAAATATGATATTGATACTATCTATAACATGGCCGCTATTCTCTCAGCAGTTGGCGAAGATCATCCACAACTCTGTTGGAATGTGAACATGAATGGGTTATACAACATTTTAGATTTAGCAATTGAATATAAATTAACAAGAATTTTTGTGCCTAGTTCAATTGCTGTTTTTGGACCTGAAACTCCAAAAGAGAACACACCACAAGAAACTGTGTTAAAACCAACGACCATGTATGGGGTAACAAAAGTCTCCGGTGAATTATTGGGAGATTATTACGCTAAAAAATATGGTATTGATATCCGCGGGATGCGGTATCCAGGCATTATCAGCAATGAAACACTTCCCGGTGGTGGAACTACTGATTACGCCGTGGAAATCTTTTATGAAGCAATTAAAAACAAAAAATATACTTGTTTTGTAAAAGAAGACACTATGCTTCCTATGATGTATATGCCTGATTGCATAAAAGCAACTATTGATTTGATGGAAGCAGATCCAAACAATCTCAAACATCACTGTGATTTTAACGTCACTGCAATGAGTTTTTCTGCAAAAGAACTTGCTGATGAAATCAAAAAACATATTCCTGAGTTCACTTGTGAATATAAGCCTGATTTTAGGCAAAAAATCGCTGAATCATGGCCGCAGTCCATTGATGATTCTGCCGCACAAAAAGAATGGGGTTGGAATCCTGATTTTGATTTGGCTAAGATGACTGAGGATATGATTACGGTTCTTAGCAAGCGATATGAAACGAAGGGATTTTAAAAAAAGGTAAGACTTTCATTTTTTTATTTTCATATTATACACTAAAAAGGAAATACTTTTAACTATGGACCTTATCACTTAATTATTACGTTGAGGAGAGATGAAAATCTTATGCAGAATCTTAAACAGATTAAATCATCACCGCATGCTGATATAGATACCATTCGAAATTATTTAGGTGAAGAATCAGATTGGTTGCTCAATCACGAAAGCCGTAAAGTTCCAAAAGAAGACTTATATTTACCTGGACCGGATTTTATTGATCGAGTATACAAGGATTCGGATAGAAATGAACAAGTTCTCAGGAATTTAGCATCGCTTTTTAATCATGGTCGCCTGCATGGTACAGGCTATGTTTCAATTTTACCAGTTGATCAAGGAATTGAACATTCAGCCATGGCTTCATTTACACCAAATCCAGCATATTTTGATCCTGAAAATATCATTAAATTAGCAATAGAAGGAGGCTGTAATGGTGTGGCTAGTACTCTTGGTGTCCTCGGATCAATTTCAAGGAAGTATGCTCATAAAATACCATTTATCGTGAAATTGAATCATAATGAACTTTTGACGTATCCGAATCATTATGATCAGATTATGTTTGCTTCAGTAAAACAAGCATGGAAACTTGGAGCAGCTGCGGTTGGTGCAACTATTTATTTTGGATCAGAAGAATCCGATAGACAAATCATTGAAGTAAGCAAAGCGTTTCATGAAGCCCATGAACTTGGTATGGCAACAGTGCTCTGGTGTTACTTACGAAATAGTGTATATAAAATAGAAGATAGAGATTATCATTCATCAGCAGATTTAACTGGACAAGCAAATCATCTGGGAGTAACTATCCAAGCAGATATCGTCAAACAGAAGCAACCAACGATTAATGGTGGTTATGACGTTATAAATAAACAGGAAAAATATGGAAAATATGATCATCATGCGTATACTGAACTGTCCACTGAGCATCCAATTGATCTTACCCGTTATCAAATTCTTAATAGTTATAATGGTCGTTCGGGATTGATTAATTCAGGCGGGGCTTCTGGAGAAAATGATTTTCAACAAGCCGTTCGTACCGCTGTTATTAATAAACGAGCTGGTGGTACAGGACTAATTTCTGGGAGAAAAGCATTTCAAAGACCGATGAGTGAAGGAATAAAACTGTTGAATGCAATTCAAAATGTGTATTTATGTGATGATGTGACTATCGCCTAAATTCTGGTAAAACGATTTTTAAATCTTTACCGTTTTTTCTTTTTTTTCATTTTTTTTCTTAATAAAATGATGAAAATGCTATTTTTTATTTTTCTTCAAGGCATATGTTTATAATTATCTTTTTGATACAAGTATTGGGATGGAAATATTACCTCCAGATTATGATTAAAAGGTGTCGGTGACTATGCCTAAAATAACTGCTCATGACTTAGCTAAAAAACAAAAAGAAATCTCTGTTGCAGAATTTTTCGAACGAAATAAACATATTCTTGGTTTTGGGAATCCAACCAGAGCTTTAGTGACTAGTGTAAAAGAAGCAGTTGATAATGCACTTGATGCTTGTGAAGAAGTTAATATTCTTCCAACTATTCATGTTTCCATTTCCAATCATGAAGATGAAAATGAATGTATTATATCTGTAGAGGATAACGGGCCAGGCATTGTTAAAAAACAAATCAAACATATTTTTGGTCGTTTACTGTATGGATCTCGTTTTCATGCAATAAGACAAAGTCGAGGTCAGCAAGGAATAGGGATTTCTGCAGTAGTACTCTATGGTCAGTTAACAACGGGTAAGCATGCAACGGTGACTTCTAAAATCGCTGAGGATCGTCCGGCAGTAGTTATGGAACTTGCGATTAACACTAATAGGAATAGAGCTGAAGTAATCAGTCGAAATATTACTCATTGGGAAAAACCAAATGGTACACGTATAGACGTTCCTATTCAAGCAGATTATAAACGTGGGAAACGGTATATTTATGATTATTTACGGAATACGTCAATTGTAAATCCTCATGCTCGTATTGTTTTTACAGAGACAGATGGATCAACTCATGAGTTTGATCGGACTACGGAATTACTTCCTAAGAAAAGTGAGGAGATCAAACCGCATCCATATGGAATTGAACTTGGGACGTTAATCAAGATTTCTAAACAAACTAAATCTAGGAAGTTATCATCTTTTTTGAAAAATGAGTTTAGTAGTATGGGTGCTCGTACCACTAAAGCCGTGTGTGAAAAAGCTGAATTAGACCCGGATTTGCAAGTGAAAAAATTGTCTCGGAATCAATTTCGTCAGTTACATAAAGCCTTTAAGAAAATTAAGATCATGGCTCCGCCCACGGATTGTTTAGCTCCAATTGGAGAAACGTTGATTCGGCGTAGTTTAAAACATGAAACCGAAGAAATATCTCCAGAATTTATTATGACTGCAACTCGGCCCGCATCAGCTTATGCAGGTAATCCATTTCAGGTTGAAGTAGGGTTAGTGTATGGAGGTAATCTTCCAAAGGATGATACTGTGCGTATCATGAGGTTTGCTAATCGGGTTCCATTATTGTATCAACAAGGTGGTTGTGTTACCACCCAAGCGATTTCTTCTATTGATTGGCGACGGTATGGACTTGATCAGAAATCTGGAAAGGGAGTCCCTCGTGGACCCGCAATTATTCTTGTTCATGTGGCAAGTACTCAAATACCATTTACTTCAGAGAGTAAAGAAGCAGTCGCTGATGTTGAAGAAATCGAAAATGAAATCAAGCTCGCTTTGAGAAGTTGTGCTCGAAATGTACAACGTCATATTCGAAAAAAGGTTCGTCGGAAGAAAACACGGGATAAATTCTTATTGATTAGTAAGATTCTTCCTGAAATAGCAAAAAAATCTTCAATGATGATCGATAAACCCGTTCCCTCGCTTGATGCGGTGATCACTAAGATTATGGATGTCGTCTGGATTGAGGATTTGATTGAATATGAAAAAATGAAGAAACCGGTGATTCAACAAACAACACTTCTTCAACATGATCCAGACAATCCCGTGGAAACGGTTCTAACTAAAAGTTTGATCAAAGTGGTTAATTATAAACAAAAACCACAAAAATTTTCGTTATATGCTGTTATTCCAGAAGATGCAGTTATTCAACAGGTTACACCTAAACCAGTGAAGAAAACAGATCAGTACATTAAATGGAATTTGGATGCAATTCCTCCAGCGTCTAAAGTTGATGTGATGTTTGAACTTGCAGGTCTTGAAAAAGGAGATTTTGATGAAAATGATTTGTATATTAAAAATATTAATCCTGGTTATGTTATTGGTGCGGATAAATGGGAGGGTGATTAATCATGAAGAAGAAGGATTATGCACCGGTTATTAAAAAAATTGATGAAATCGCAGCTAAGATTTATGATGATTTTAATCAACAGGAAATTCCATCATTACAACTACCTACCCGATCTAAATCAAATATTTTATTTGATGAACGATTAAATGTTTGGAAATATGGGAAGAATCGGATTCAACGAAGTGCAAAATCACTTGATGGAGCTTACATGTTACTTCGGACTATGTACATGGTTGATTTCATTAAAGAAATGATTAAGATTAAAAAATCTTCCACGTTAAGGGAGATGTATTACATTTCTGAAGGATGGGATCTTGGTAAGTTTCATTCGCAGAATGAATCTAATCTGTTAGCTGAAGATTTAGAAGTGGTTACTAGTCTTCTCAGGGAAGATTTTAAATTAAGACCTGAGGAAGATGGAGCACGAGTCATTGGAAATATTTCTATTGAAGAAATCACTCGGAATAATAGGAAGCAAACCATTCATTGCCAAGATGATGTTGGTGACTCAGGGTATTCGATTCCGTATAATGTAGAACCGGAAAAGATTGAATTTAAAGGTGTTGATGTTGATTTTATTATCGCTATTGAAACTGGTGGTATGTTTGATCGGTTAGTTGAAAATCATTTTGATGAGGATTATAATGCGTTACTTGTTCATTTAAAGGGTCAACCTGCTCGGTCTACTCGTCGGTTCATTCAACGATTAAACAGTGAATATAAGGTTCCAGTAGTGGTATTTACTGATTGTGATCCTTGGAGTTTTCGTATTTTTGCTAGTGTTGCTTATGGTGCTATTAAAACAGCTCATATTTCTGAATATTTGGCAACACCGTCATCTTCATATCTTGGAGTGACACCTTCAGATATTGAAAATTATGATCTGCCAACGGATGATTTAACAAAAGAAGATATTAAATCTTTAAAAAGTGAATTATCTGATCCTCGGTTTCAAGATAACTTTTGGAAACATGAAATTAAACTGCAATTAAAAAATGGGAAGAAATCAGAACAGCAAGCTCTTGCAAAATACGGGTTAGATTATGTAACTGATACGTATCTTCCTGAAAAACTTGGGCAACTTGGTATGATATCTAAAAAATAAATGTATTATTCTTCTTTTTCATTTTCTTCATTATTTTCCTTGGTTTCCTCTGGCCAAAGAGATTCAGCAGGAATCATCTGGTTTCGAATACGAAGAAGTGAATTATCATCAATCTTTACATATGTTTTACTGAAAATGCCGCCTTTTTCATTGTTTGGAAAAGTATATTCATAAACTTTTTTCCCATCTAAATATTCATTTGATGAATCAGGAGTGGTAAACTCTTGAATATTTTGTTTAGTAAACAGTTGCGGAGATACATACATTAAGATATCAATGATGATAAAAGCTCCAAACAAAATAGAAATAACTAGCAACCAAGAACCCAAGGACAATCCAGCCCAATCCGGATCTAGTTCAAGAACCGAGACGCCACTGAGGACAATGACTATCCACATGAGCAGGACAATAGAGATAATGAGAAATAATTTAGGAAGAATGAGTAACGGGTTCAAAGTTTGTTTTTGAGATAAATATGACTCATTCATGGTTATCAGCATCACATATCGTATTGTTTTTAGATGCTTTTAATGTTTCTATTAATCAATTTTCACTCTAGTAATTAAGTTTTGAACTGATTATTTATAAAAGATTAAGATTGAAAGAACTTTAAATCAAGTCGATTCCAATCATCAAAATCATTCTTACCTCTGCTTCCATCAGAGTAATCCACGATTCGATACATGTATCCATAATTCATCACGCTTTTATATGGAATCCATTTCCACCAGTTTAGTTGCCAGGGATATTTTCCCTCTTGATCATCACAACCCGGAGTATTGCCATGAAAGATTCCCAATGAATGACCACATTCATGCATGTAAGCACTTGCATACACCACATCTCTATCACTCCATGGAAGTTTCATCTTTTTTTCCATACCCACACTAGAGATTTGATACGCATTTCGGCGAAATACAAATCCTGCAGCATGTTCAGCTTCATAAACAACAAGACCATAATGAAAAACACCTTTCCGCCAATTATTTTCATCATTATGTAAAAAATAATCTTGATAATAATCTTGAAGCTCGTAATAAGAACTGCTCTCATCGAAAGGAATTATATCACTTCCACCCATACAGCCATCATCAAGATGATATACAATATTTTGTCGGTTATAAGCAGTTCGTAACAGTTCTTTTGATCCCTCTGGAAGATTACTTACTTCACCAGTTGGACTATCTGCCATATGATCAAGTTCAACGAATAAATCCTTTCTAAATGGATCTGAGCCCCATTGCCATGTGAGATATTCTTCATAATTAGTTAACGCATCATTATCCGGATCTAAATTATGATGATCATTCCATTCAAAAGGGTGATAAACCCATTCATGAAGGTAACTTTCTGAATTCCAATCATAATAATCCTGGTGACCCCAAAAATATTCCCAAGATAATGGAATGCCATCATTATCATCATCTCTATCGGAATCATCAACTTCAGGATTCGTACCAAACTCATTAACTTCAAGCCAATAAGGAACACCATCACCATCATAATCAGTTTGAGAAATGCTAAACCATAATTCAACATCCCTATCTCGCTCGTAAATACTTCCATCATCACAGCCATTCAATCGACCATATCCACTAGGATCTAAACTAATTGGTTCAGATATACTAGTACAATCATCACCCCACCATACACCATATTTAATGCTATATAATAATTCTATATCATACGCATCTTTTAAGAAAGAAGTGTCACTACTAATATCACAGATTTTATCAACACCTAACTCCCAATCCCACACTTGGATTTTAATATCAACTAATTCTTCATCATCAGGAACATCAGTAGTAGCCTGCCAATCTGGATTATAGATATATTTTGTGTTCCTCCAAACTGGACTTTCATGTAACTCATCATTAATCCAAACTTTTACATAAAAATCAGGTTTAGTA
Organism: uncultured Thermoplasmatales archaeon; assembly: GCA_964648565.1. GTDB lineage: Archaea > Thermoplasmatota > E2 > DHVEG-1 > DHVEG-1 > EX4572-165. The sequence continues at coordinate 434 of CAZYLG010000038.1, read as the reverse complement.
TGTTTGTCGATATATTCTTTTACATTTAAATGGTTGTCATCTTTTCCAAGGGAACGGATTTTATCTAACGAAAATGTAACTTTTACATTAGTTAACGGATCAAGATCTGAATCACCAGTTGTTGCCGAGAGACTAATACCACTAAAATTAATGAGAATTAAGAAGAGTACTGATGAAAAACTTACCATTATTTTTTTATTTTTATGATTCATATAATTAGTCCCCTAAGACTTTTTATTCTTCAATTGAATGAAACATTTGTAGAATTTAGAAATCCTTACATATTATTTATATTCTTTTCCATATTAAAACTTTTCATTGAACCCTTTTTTATACTGCCTATTTTTTTGAATGAAATTCAGAAAAATAGAGTAATTTCCCCGTAAAATCTTTTAAACAACCATGTATATCTGCATCCGATGAACAAAGAAACA
>CAZYLG010000037.1:0-16061 GCA_964648565.1 uncultured Thermoplasmatales archaeon | reverse complement strand
TGTTCTGCCATACACGATGAGAAAAGAAATAATCCGTCATCCATCCTCTTTTTTTAAACTCAGAACAAAGAAAAGAAACCATCGCATAAGACGCACTTTTTTCTAAGCGAGGACTTCCCACCAAACCAATCACTTGCTTCTTCATTGGTTTACACCAGCCTCATTCAATAAACCATAGAAGAAATCATCACTAACCTCTTTATTTTCATAGACCACGCCCACACTATGACCAGGAGGAGAAAAATTTCTTGCATTCCGCTGATTCAATGTAACAAAAATCTTTTCCTGATTTGAATCAGGAAATGGGAGCACACCAACAGAGACAAAATGAGGATAGTTGTTATAGCGAAGCCCATGATGAATTTCACCATCAACTTTCTTAAAAAACGGTAGTAAAACCGGTATGATACGATCAAAAGCACGTTTCAGCATCCAATCATAGCCTCCAAACATAATATTTGATATAAACACTGCGACATCTGAATTGATAAACGCTGATGGAATACTCTGACCATCATCTTTTATAACACAACGACCCGGTGTCTTCAACCAACAATGAAAACACCCTGAGCATGAAGCAACATTCATCTCTCGGAGTGATAAAACTTCAACTGAAAATCCTTTACTTTCCAATACTTTTTCACCGTGATCAACAAGCGCTGATAAAAAAGAATCCTTTGAGTGACTTCCATCAAAAATTACAGCTTTTTTAACCATACGATTCTCTGTAATCTTCAATCCCCTACTTTAATTATCTGAAAAAAAAGCATAACGTATTGAATAGTAAAAAAAATTATTCTAATTCTGATTGCTCATAGTATCCTTTTTGCTGGGCAATATCATCAACAGTGACCTGTGGATGGATGTACCGTCCATCTTTTTTAAGATATTTGTTTTTTACAAGTATGGACTGAGTTGGACAGATATTAAAACAAGCATAACAATAATAACATTGAATGGATGGATCCCAGATGGGTTTACGGTCTTTCAGACGTACTTTTTTTGACAGGCAGACTTGTTCACATAATCCACATCCTGTGCAGGTTTCATCAGTGATATATTTGATTTCAGCTTTGATATTTCGCGTGAAAAGATACATAAGCCGTTCAAGAAATAATCGTATGGGATGAAATCCTTGTTTTTCAGGATACGGCCTTCTTTTTTTAATAATCTGACTGATTTCATCCAATTCACTTTGAATAGTAGTCTCAACTGCTTCAATGTTTTCCTTTTTAATAATATCATCCCAGTTTTCAAATCCTTTCCCTGGTTTCAATCCGGTTGGCGTATTCATGATCATATCAAGAATAAAGTGTGCATCTAACATCTTCCCTTTTTTCTTTACCATACGGTTAATACTCATATTTGCCACACAAAATGTTCCTCCACGTGTCGTGATGGAAAATATATAGTGCGCGGACGAAAGGTTAAGTGTTTTCAAAAAACTTCTGACTGGTGCGGGTACTGAAGTAAAATAAGTTGGAAAAACAAATCCTACGACATCTGCATTGGTCTTAACTTGTTCCCTATCAAGAAGTTTAACGATAGGTGTCAGTGTGACATTTGAAAGTCGTTGAGAAAGTTCTTTAGAGATATGATAAGAGTTCCCAGTTCCAGAAAAATAAAAGAGTTCAATGGTCATTAAACGCTGAATAAAATATGGACTTAATAATTCTTTTAGTAAAAACAGGCATGATACGATACGAAAGAAAAACAGGTGTTCAGATATCACAATAGGACTAATATAAAATATTTATAACGGTTTAATCACATGGGATTCCATGATCGGAGTGACATTACAACCCTTCTTGTATGCAGTGTCAACAACATCAATTTTTTTTGTAAAAAAAGAACAATGATTCACTGTCCACATGAAAACAATACCACTCAATTGCCTCACCACTAAAAAAACAATATAGAATCCGTGTTTATAATCATTTCACCAATAGATTATATGCAGTATATATCATCAAAAAATAAAATGAAAAAAGAATGGTGAAAGAGAGGAGGAATCCTTGATTATGACAAAAAATAATCAATACTGGGATGCTCTCTCACCGACATCCAAATTATATGATGAATAGTTAAGAATCATTCCCTTATAAAATCATAAAACTATATACCACTATTTACCAGTTCATGGTTTTCCAAGATTGTGAAACCAACAACCGCACATGATTCATCCTACTATTAAAAAAAATACTTTTGGAAGATATGTGTTAATACTCATAAAAAAATTTAACTTGTAAAGAAATTACAAAAAAATCCTCCCTGCTCATCACAAAATCAAAAAAAAGAAAAAGGAAACACCTTCGGGTATTCTATAAACAAAGAAAAAAATTATCAACAAAATAGTCTTATCATGCATTCAATGAACCATGAAAAAAGGCCAAATATCCTTGTGATCAATGGTAGTCCTCATCAAAAAGGAAATACGGCAATTCTCATGAAATGGATAACTGCAGGTTGTAAAAAAAATGATGCATCTGTGAAGTGGATTCACCTATCTAATATGAACATATCATACTGTCAGGGATGTCATACTTGTTTGAAAACTGGTAACTGTAAAATCAACGATGATGTCTCACTGATCTATGATAAAATACAAAAATCTGATGGAGTAATCATCGGCTCACCTGTTTATGAAGGACATACAAGTGCACAACTTAAAACCCTATTAGACCGCTTCGCTCTTTTCTCATTGTATATGGGATGTTTTGATTCCCTTTGGTCGATGGGAGTAGCAACAAGTGGTATTGCCCCAGCAAAAGCAACTGCAAAAGAATGTATAGATTTATTTGGTAAAAAAACAGGAGTATGTACAAAGAAAACTGCTACTTTTTCTGGAGGTTATCAAAGGATTACTGATGATTCTTATCATCAATTAAAACAAAAAGCGGAAAAACAAGGCAAAGCATTCGTTCAAAAAATCAAGAAAAATCCAACCTTTCACCTTGGCGCGTTAAAACATGCTTGGATTGTTTTTTTACGAAAACATTTCTTGAAAAAATTAATTATGAATAACTCTGAAGAGTTTGCTGGTGTTTTAACAAATTGGAAAGAAAAAGGCTGGATAAAAGAAAAAAATGGGTAATATCAATTGTAGCTTCATTCCTCCAGAAGATAGAAGATGCAACTGTATTAAGTTATTTTAACACGTTATCACTTCACTGAAGTTCCGGTTCAGTGTCATTGTTCATACCATCTTTTTGTCTTGCTATCGCTTTGTATGATATTTCTGGATGATGGTATCTATCATTCTTTTTTTGTGTTTGATTTGATTAAAAGATTTCATTTTTCCTCCAGTATCCTATAATTTTTATATTAATTTTTTTTAAGGCTCCCAGGATTCAAAATAATCAACTTCATTAAACACCATCATAATATCAGAAGGAATAGTATCACTGATTATTTTTCCATGATTAAAAGATAAATACTGCCATGTTTCATCCAAGTTCACGGCTAAATATCCTTGATTCTCTTCAGTTATTAAAACAAAGAGATCTTCAGGTTGCCAAAAATCAGTATCTTTCTTCATATTTCGAAGGGTACCATAGGAGAGTACTGCTTTATCTATTGTTGAACCAGCGTGACGTAAATGAAGTAAATCTGAATAAGCGATACATTCATCTTGGGTGACTGGTTTCGTCCGTATCGTAATACGTTGATAAAATCCAGTCATAAACACATCAAGAAATGAGGTGGACATATCTCTTTTAATTCCATACCAACTTGTCCAAGCAGCAAGTTTAGCAGCATTTGCATACACTTGAGGATACTCAACAGATAACATTCCTAGTGCATAACGACTTTTATCAAACTGATTCTGATCACATTTACCCGCGTGATAACAAATAAAATCCTGGCATTTCTCAGCTAAATCAATTGCTTTTTCTTCAAGACTTGTTCCCTCTGCATCCTTTACGGTATGAGGAATGCCAACTGTTTTCATCCATGGATTCGGCGTTGCATTTTCAATGAATGAATTGATATTCCAACGTTTATTTCCTAATAATGAATTGTTGAAAAGGGGCTGAATATGGGTAATAATCTCTCGGAGTATCGCTGGATTCATATTTGAATAAGGCGTTTTCTGCGTTGGTGTTGACATGTTAAAGACATGACCAAAATTGATGAAATATTTATCATTTTCAAGAAGTATAATGTAATCAGTTATCGGTGGACGATAATAACTTTCAAAAATAACGCCTTCTCTTTTTCCATTTCTTGCAAATGGAGCAAATGTACTATCGATAACATACCATTCAGTATCAACATTAACAACGTTTACTGCATGTCCACCTTTCGGGCTTTGTATGCCAACAGTAAATACTTCTTCAGCAGAAAAACCACTTAACCGTAACACAGCAGTGTTAAATGATGCTTGCGCTTGACAATCACCGATTAAATCTGCTTTTAAACAAATATCTCCTAATGCGTTCATTTCTATAGCGGATTCCTTCCGATAATTATAACATGATTCTGTGTTCCACTCATCGTTACCTTTTAAAAAAGCTTCATTAATATGTAACATTCTTTTTGAAATGTATTCATCAAATGCATCTAAGGTTTCCATTTTTGAATCTCGAAACACAGAAACGGCTGCGTTGCAGGTTTCAACCGACATCATGTTTGCAGGAATTAGAATCACTCCGTTTGAGGGAGTTGGTAACATAATATCATTATAATTTTCCGAAGGCCATTTGTTGTCATATCGCATAACTGCCCAGGTATAATTATCGATAAGAGAGTACTTCTCTTTAGTAAGTGTATTCTGTGAAAATGAAACGGTATTTTGTAATGGTATGTCATGTGATTGAATTTGAGGTTTGGTGATCGGAAAGGAAACGGTCAATACGAGTATTAATGAGAGACAAAGTATAATGTTTGTTTTCATTGTTTTTCTCCTCCAAGGATCATTGCATAGGTTGCATGTCCTTTTAACGTAATTGATGCATCTGATAAATCAATTTCATATGTAGGACCGTAAAAATCGTAGAAAAACAAAAAGTGATGGCCTTGGGCATAATTCGTTTCATTTGTTTCAATGTTATGAATTGTAGTATTTCCCTCACCTATATTTATATATCCTATTTTAATATAATACATTTGGTCAGGAAAGCCAAAAAGATCTATGATAAGGAATGGTGCTATTGTTCTTTTTAAGTGACCAGTTGATATTATTTCAATAGGTTTTTCGGAATAAACTGTTGGAAGATCTGTTGTCTTGGATTGGACAAGGAGAGTGGAAGAAGAAAATAGCATTATGAAGATAACTACTATAAAATATAGTTTTTTCATGTTTTTCGCTCCCTTTGCTTATTATTGATAATACTTTTTATATATTTAATATTTTATGTTAAAAATTTGGAATGATATCATTTTTTTAAAAAAATATTTCAATTTACATCATATTTTTTTTCATTCTTTATCAGTTTTTACAGACCGCGTAAAATAAAATGTACTTCCTTTGCCAATTCCAGGACTTTCAGCCCAAATACGGCCATCCATAATTTGAAAAATGGATAACAACTTTTCATAATCATATATCAAAGAAAATAAAAATAATTTTTTTTTAAGTATAAGGGTTATCTTAAATATTTAATTATGTTTTACACCATAGTAACTGGTGAAGATATGCCTGAAAATAAGCAAGATTCTAATCTTATAGCATATTGTGGATTATACTGTGCAGATTGTCATGGATATAATGGAAAAATCCCTGATTTAGCCCGAGATTTAAGAAAAGAATTACGAATGAACAAATACGATAAATTCGCTTCATTCATTTCCACGTATTCTTTTGGTAAAGATTTTAAAGACTATGAAACATGTTATAACGTCCTTGGTGCAATGGTAAAATTCCGCTGTAAAAGAGGATGTAAGAATGGAGGAGGAAGTCCGTTCTGTAAGATTCGAAAATGTGCTCAAAAGAAAGAAATCGGAGGATGTTGGGAATGTGATCAATGGAAAACGTGTGAAAAACTTGATTTTTTAAATCTCGTTCATGGAGATGCACACCGTAAAAACCTCTCCAAAATTAGAAAGAAAGGTTTAGATGATTTTGTAAAAGGAAAAACATTATGGTATTCTACAATCAAAGAAAAAAAATAGGAGAATCATATGCATGTACTAATCATCCAAGCAAGCCCACGAAAAAACAGTAATACAAAAAAAGTAACAGAAAAATTTCTCAACCATCTTAAAACCATTATTCCAGATGTTAACATCACTACTCACACCCTTACACAAAAAAACATACAATTCTGCAATGGATGCTACAATTGCCTACGAAAAGGACTTAACACCTGCCCACACAATGATGATGTATTACCGATGTATAAACAAATGAAAGCATCCGATGGAATCATCCTCGCCTCACCAGTCTACCTTATGCATGTCACCGCCCAAATGAAAAAATTCCTTGACCGACTTAGTCCACTCTGCCATCGTCCAGAACTACAAAATCAACAAGGCATGGCAATCGTAACCACTGGAGGAATCGGAGAAAAAACCGTTGGAAAATACCTCTCAGACATGTTAAGTATCTGGGGATGTCAAAGCAGTGAAATGCTTGCTTTAAAAACACCGCCGAATAAAACATTAGGCACTGACAGCATACAAGATCATCTTCCAATTATTCATAAAAAGGCAGAACACTATGCAAAAAGACTGGTAAGTACAACACCACCCAAACCATCATTCAAACAGCTCATGCAATTCCGGATGCAAAAAAAAATCTTCACGCAACCAGAAACCAAAGAAATCTTTCCTGCAGACTACCATTTTTGGACTACCCGACCGTATAAAACATACCATGTTAACGCACGCATCAACCCACTTGCCAATATGACTGCGGCACTCATTGAAAAGATCATGGGACCATTCATTTAACATAACGTTGAACACTCAACGGAAACTTATATTCTCCAACGAGTTCACACAAAAAAACATTTTGAGTTCATATTTTTTGTCTTTGATGGACAAAAAATAAGGTTTTGGAAGTCATCCTTGAAACTTCCATATTTTTTTATTATTAATTTTTATGGTATGATTTGGGAAAAATAATATATAAAATGGGATAGAATCCAACAATCATGAAACAGTATCATGTTTTCGTATCAATAGTCTTCTCTTGTATCCTGATTACTTCTTCACTTTATCTTATACCTTCTGAATCTGCTACTTCCGTTTTTCAGTATAACGGTATGAATCCCATACTGATTGATGGAGATGAAGCATTACGCAACCAGGCTCAAGTAAACGGTTGGAGTGGTGATGGCACAGAACAGCATCCATTTATCATTGAAGAGTGCGACATTAATGGAAGCACGTATGGGTATTGTTTCTCGATTAGCAATACCACTGATTATTTCATTATCAAAAATTGTTACCTGCATCATGCACATCGAGATAATAACCCATATGCAAGTACTGATTCTGGGATAAAATTCTTTGATGTAAAACATGCAACTATCGAAAACAATACTATTTCAACTAATAATAATGGAATTAGTGTCATTAAAAGCAATCATAATAAAATTGTTAACAACACCATTTCGTTAAACAATGGCGATGGCATAAAAATTTCAGTTTCCGAAGCAAACATGATCACTAAAAACTTGATTTCAGACAACGATAGAGACGGAATCTGGCTTGCCTATTCCTCATCTAATATCATTAAAAGTAATATTATTTGCAGAAGTCATCGAGATGGAATCCGAGTGTATCATGCATCAAATATTTCTATTATAAAAAATAATATTTTGAATAATGCACGGGATGGTATTTGGCATCTTGGAGCAACAGACAGCATCATTACTGATAATGTGTTTCAATCAGATGGAATCCTTCTTTTTGATAACCAGGTGAAATATTGGAATACTCATGTCATAGAGAATAATACGGCTAATGGCAAACCTCTTCGGTATTACAAAAACCAGGAGCATATTACTGTCCCGGAGGATACTGGAGGAATCATTCTTGCTAATTGTCATAATTGTATTATTCAAAACCTAACGGTCTCAGATGTTGATACCGGTATACAGCTTGGTTTTTGTCAAGATATACTGATAAAGGATAATGATGTAAGAAACAATAGTCAGGATGGAATGAGAATTGCTTATTCTCAAGACATCACGGTTAAGGATAACGTACTTTATCAGGATGGGATCACACTCTGGGGCGTTTTTAAAAATGATTTTAACTCGCATTCGATTCAAAACAATACTGCAAATGAGAAGCCTATTCGGTACTACAAAAACACTGAAAACATTATTGTACCAGTGAACACGGCTCAGGTTATTCTTGCCAACTGTCATAATTGTATGATTCAAAATCTTACAGTTTCAGATGTTGATACTGGTATTCAATTAGCATATTCAAATGACAATAACATCAAGGGAAACATTGCCAGTAATAATAGTCGTGATGGCATTTGGCTTTCTTATTCATCACGTAATCATATTTCAAATAATGTTTGTACTGACAATGATTGGGATGGGATACGAATCAAATTTTATTGTTCAGAGAACAAAATTAACGGAAACATTGTGAATCATAATGATGAATATGGTATTGAACTGTATAAATCAGATGAAAATATTGTATGTGATAATACTGTAGTTTCAAATAGGGATGATGTTTACAGTCTGGGATATGGTATCAGTTTGGTTTCATCAGATGAAAATACCCTGTGTAAAAACATGGTGAGAGATAATCGATATGGTGTTTCTATTGATGACTCGAAAAATAATATGGTGTATCATAACCAGGTTATTACTAATGATCAGCAAGCAGGTGATGATAGCCGAAAGAACAACTGGTATAATCCAAATTTACTTCTAGGAAATTTTTGGAGTGATTACAAGGGTGTAGATGCTAATGGTGACGGTATTGGTGATACTCCTTATGATATTTCTTCAGGGAATAATCAAGATCCCTATCCACTTTTTATTAATGAAGTGGGTATCCTTAGTGTTACTACTACTTTTGGAAAAGTAATTGTCACTGTTCAAACAGGAATCAATCCAGTCCTTTGTTTCATTCAGGTGGATGGATGTATTTTGAGTGATGGAGAAACCAATAAAACAGTAGCTGAAAACATGATTGCATCTGTAGAAACCCCGTTTATGATAGGTTTTGGTCCCGTTGAGATTTTTATAAAAGCAGGTGAGATTACAAAAAGGTATCATGCGTTTTTAATAGGTCCATTGTTTTTGAATTTTGAAAACAAGACAAGATGGTTCTGATTTGTTGTCATTTGCTTTTTGGTATAAATTGGGAAAAATACTATATAAAAAAACTAATCTTCTTTATCCTATGCATAAAAACATGTTTCATGCAGTAATGGCAATCTGTCTTCTTTTGTTATCCTCAATTATTTTTTCTGGATGCATCAGCCGAAACAGTGATGATCCGCATACAGAAATTCGTTCTATACAATTTGATGGTCTCACTCGATCATATCGAATTCATATCCCTGCTTCTTATGGTGGTATAAAATCAGATGCACTTGTATTCGTGTTGCATGGTGGCGGTGGTAGTGGTGAAAACATGGAAAATGAGTTAACAAAACAAGGATTCAATGTACTTGCTAGTGAACATAATTTTATTGTGGTGTATCCGGATGGAATTGAAAATAAGTGGAATGATGGACGATCTAAAATTTCAGATAATGAATCGTTTTACCATGTTGATGATGTTGGATTTCTTACTTATTTGATTGATGAATTGTCTGTTGAATTCAACATTTTTGATGATAATGTGTTTTTCACAGGTATTTCAAACGGTGGTTTTATGTGTTATCGCCTTGCCTTTGAAATCCCTAATAAAATTAAAGCCATTGCACCTGTAGCAGCAACCAATGCAGTGGACCATTTAGCTAATTATACTACTCATGGCCCTATTTCTATTTGTATGATGTGTGGTACTGATGATCCTCTTGTTCCTTATGATGGTGGGTTTATTACGGTGTTTAATCAAACACGAAGCAAGGTTACTTCAGTGAATGACACGGTTGATTTTTGGATTGAAAACAATCAATGTAACATTATTCCTGAAGTTATTGAATATCCGGATACTGCTCCACTTGATGGAACTCGTGTGATGCTTAAGAAATATGATCAAGGTATCAATGATACCCGTGTGTATGTTTATTCTATTCAAGGTGGTGGGCATACGTGGCCTGGGGGAAAACAGTATTTCCCTGAATGGTTGATTGGAAAAACCTGTAGAGATATTGATGCAACTGAGGAAATCTGGCAGTTTTTTAATGATTTATGTATTTATAAAAAGTGATTTATCTTACTTTTTTGAAATGCTATTTTTTTAATAAAAACATGTTTGTATTTATTATTGGATTTGATGAATAATCTCATCAGCCCATGCTTTGGCTAAATCAGGTTTTATTGTTTCTTTTGGCCCATCATCATATTTTTCCCATTTCTCAGGAGTTTTACCTGGGAAAGAAATTAGTGAATCGGGGTTAAGATTGTATTTTTTCACTATTGGATGTAAGAATTTTTCAACCGCTTTTTCTGGTTCTTCGATAGCCATTCCACTAGAAAGAAACATGAACAGATGCTTGTTTTTGATTGCTTTTTGTTTGAGTATTTTTTTCCATCGGCGGTATACCATTGATAACCGCACACCAGTTCCCAGAATGATTGCATCATACTCATTTATGTGGGGGATATCATCCTTTAGATTGCGGAAATCAACTGATATATTATGATCGTTTAATGTGTCTGCTATGACCTGAGCGTACTCTTTAGAAGCTCCACTTTTTGTATAATATGCTACAAGTGCTTTTTTATCCATCTTGAAAACACCGAGTGGAGATTTCGTTAATAGTTTAATAGGATTCTCATAATACTTTATTTTCATTCATTATTTCTACTTTTTTTAGAAAAAAACCGTTATTCCGTATAATGTGAATAATTAACATTTTTCTATACATAATTTAATATACTAATTCGTGGTTAGAACATAATAACGTGATCTTATGAAAAAAATGCTAATGTTTTGTTGTCTTGTTTTAATAAGCTCTTCTCTTTTGATTCCAAGTATGTCTGCAATAGTACAAAATGATACCACTCCGCCAGAGATAACTATCGAAAATCCAGTTGAAGGATATTTTCATTTTTCTGGTATCAAATTATTCGAAACGCCACTAGATGTAGTTGGTGATACTATGGGTTTTGGTGGATTCAGAGTTCGACCTGTGCAGGCTACGATTACTGATGATGTTGATGAACCTGAAGATCTTACTGTTGATTTGTTCGCTGATGATGTTAAGGAACGAGACATGGTGTATAATAGTGAAAATGGTTTGTTTGAAGGAAAATGGATTGGCCCTGCTCTTGGAACGTTTACTATGAAAATTGTTGCTAGTGATAGTAGTGGAAATACAGATGAGGAGACCATGACGGTTTGGTATTTCTGTTTTGTTCCAGAACCATAAACTATGATTTTTCCTTTTTTTTTAATTATAAAATCATTTTTTTAAAAAGTTTTATAAATTGTTTTTGCATTAGTGGTTGTACTGGGGGAAGTATTATTTTAAGGAAACGATGGATTTGTCAAAAATGCGGGTATGTTCAATCTGAAGATTATGATTTGTATCATCGATGTGCTCGGTGTGGAAGTATTGATATTGAACTAAAGATCCTTCAAGATCATATGCTTGTTGAGGATCATCAGTTAGTCATCACCCAATAATAAGTTTAATTCATATTGTTCTTTTTTTTTATATGATGATTATTCTATGTTTTATATAGCATCTATAAATTATAAACAGGAACTATAAAAATACGGGTAAAACTATTTTTTTTTATGATAATTGAAATTGATGATGAGGATATTCAAACCGCGCCGCTGATCATACAACGTCATCACTGTAAATATTCAGATCGAGATGATAATTTTTCTATCTATTATCCAGATATAAGAGTGAATCCTGATTTGGATGATGAAGTGTATACTCGAATGATAGGAAATCTTGTTGATTTTATCTATGATATAGGTCGACTTGATAGTTTAAAGACCGTGGAACAAAAGAAAATGTTTGTTTCAATGCTTTCTCATAAACTTCAAGAAAAACTATAAATTTTATCTTTTCTACTGAAGAAAATGAACGATGTTAAATGGACTCATTTAATCGTTTTTTTACTATCTAATCGATGGTGCAGGTTCAATGATTGCGACATCGGCATATCGGCGTACCATATCAATTCCTTCTAAACATTCATGTTCAGAAAGATAACTGCCACTTTGCATCAAAATGCCGCCATTTGGTGCCTTTAATTGAAAATACCATTGTGCATCACGGTCAGATTGAAAATATTCAAATCCAGCTAACATCATATTGCCTCCAAGAGATTTAATTTTTGTTGATTTTTTCATCTTATTATTGCAAGTAACCTTCTTTTTTATAAGTGATTTGCAAATAAAGTATACAAAGATAATACAGTTCTATAGCCTCAATAGATTTCTAGAATCTCTATACCGTATGTATCAGTAACAAATGTATACAGAGTGATTTTATTAACACCAAGTGTTTTATCGTATCTTGTCCGATCAATTCAGATTTGTATAACAAAAAAATTTGTGGGGGATGTCAACTTCACATTTTTGATTGAAAGGACATCTTGACAGCCTATCTAAATAATTGGCATCCTCCCTCCCCAGTAATTTTTAACTGATTTTTGGTTGCCCCATTCTATATACATTATAATCAATAATTTTATAAGGATAAAAATAAGTCATTTGACTATGATTCGGAATGGGGGCTGGTTATCAATAAGTTGTGAGAGAGTAAAAAAATCTTTTTTTCTCCCACCCCCACCTTTTTTTAAAAATAATGAAATAATTATATAAAAAAAGTAAAACAAAAAAAGTAAAACGTATTACTGACAAACATTGATTTCTTTTGAGATTACATGCGTATTTGTTTTTACCACGCCACGTATCCGATGTACTTCAGATGTGATATCATGAAGTCGTTCTAAGTCATCAACTGATACTCGTGCGATAAGATCATGATGACCGCTGACAACGGATACTGATTCAATCTGATTCAATCGTCTCATTAAGGTAAGTGTTTGTTGGCTGCATCCCGGTTCTACATCCATAAACATGTATGCATTAATCATTTTTTTCCCATTTTTAACTGTTGTATAATTGCCCCTGACCTGCAAACTGTATAAAAAGCTTGTGCAAACAAAAAATTGAGGTCTATACATATCTATATAGACTTTTGCATTGTGATTATGTTATTTCCACAAGCTTAAAAAATAGTTTCTTGCTATAACAGGTTGGAGATACTATTCAAGGATGAAAAAACATGTTTTTATTTTTGGCGCTGGAGCGTCAAAAGACGAGGGTCTTCCTATTCAAGAAGAATTATTGTATAGTTATTTTCAAAATCAGCAAACTGATCAATTCAGACCAATTATTTCAAAATATTTCAATGATTTCTTCCAGATAGATATTAATCAGGTGGAAAAAGATCATATTCCAACCTTTGAAGAAGCACTTGGAATCATTGAAGCAGCAATTGATAATGAACAAAGTTTTGGACCAGTTTATTCTCAACGATATTTACGTCAATTACGAACCGCATTGATTATGGCCATGGGTATTGCAATTGAACATTGTTCTCGTAATGCAAATAATACGCATGAACGATTAATGCAAGCTTTATTTTCAGAGTCCTCGTTTCATCAAGATGAATATGGATTTCTTAGTTTTAATTATGATTTGTTATTAGATAAAGCATTAATGAACATTCTTGAAAAGGATATCTATGTCGATTATGGCATAACTTTTGCTAATGAAACCATTTTCAATCCTCCATTTGAACACTGGGAAACTCCGGGTGAACGATGCATTCGTTATTTAAAACCACATGGTTCATTTAATTGGATGCATTGTCCTACGTGTAACAGTATGTATATTACTGGAGTAAAAGAAAGCAGGATTTTTTCAACAGGATATCTTCACACGGTTGAACATTGTTTAAAGGATCAAACTGAATTATCATACGTGATGCATCCGCCATCGCTTTATTTTAAGACCCACCGTAACATCTACGTCCAATTAGTTTGGAAGCATACCTATGATTTACTTGCTGAGGCAGACAAGGTGTTTTTTATTGGGTATGCATTAAAAGATGCAGATGTTTGGATGAAATACATTTTGAAAAAAAGCCAAGTGCAAAAACCTAAAGATTTCATTGTGGTTAATCCACAACCTGCAAGTCAATTACATGAAAAATTCGAACGATTACTGGGAGAAGTCACCTATCTTAATCAAGATTTCTCCACTTTTGTTGATTCCATCAATGATCATGTTTAAATCATTTTTTTTAAATTGAGAGGGTTATGATTTTTTTATTCTCTGTGGCTAAAAAACTATGATTTCTTTGTAGTTTACAGAGGAGGTATCATCCAATAATCTAGAACATGTAATTTTCCTAAAGATTCTTATCAACTCATAATTATCTTTTCAATTACTATGATTCAAGATGCAATTAGGTATGGGTGGAAATGATTGTTTCATTTTTTTCTTTAAATTTTAATCAAATCGAAAAAATGTCAAGTCAACTATAAATATTAGAAAACAGAGAGTATAACGTAATAGTGGATTGGGTGAAATCATCATGAAAAAACTTTTTGAAAATGAATATATGAAAATCAGATCGAATACCATAAGTGGTATCCTTGAAATCAAAACTAAAAAAGTTTGTGATGATGTTAATGAATTAGAAAAACACATTATTATTATCAATCAATACGTGAAGGATACTGGTGCAAAAAAACTGCTTTTCACTCTTGATACTCTTGAAGAGATTAGCAAAGAATCACTCCTTTCGGAAAAATTATTCCCCTGTATTGGTGCGGAAGGAATCAAAGAAATTGCGGTAGTTACAGGAGATAATAGAAAAGTTAAGACGCTAGTGCAAGAACTAGGATCATATGTTTCTCCGCTAAAAAAACAATATCGTATTAGATCAGAAGTATTTGATAAATATGAATCAGCATTAGATTGGATTAACGATATTTAATGAAATTTAAGAGTTTTTTTCATCATTTTTTTTTAAATCTTATCATTCTCTGCTTAGGTAAAACAAAATAATCAATGCTATTGTTTCAAAGAAATGTGATAAAATCCCAAAAATTGATGATTTATAAGTAAGAAAGATATTCAACGCTCCTTGTCTTCCAATTTCAATGATTGAAACAATTAAATTTAATATGGGAAGACTTAGCAATGACTGGACAAATAGCACCAGTAAAAACAATACTAAGCCTAGGAGAAAAGGTGATTTTGTTTTCTCATAATCCTTTTTATATGTAAGCAATAATCCAAGAAGAAGTGAAATATTCATACAAATGATGATGGTATCTATTGTGAAGTTCAATCGGAAGGAATCCCAGAATGGACTAAGTTCATCAATCGATCCAGCTCTATTTTGTAAAATTGCAAGACTGGCAAAAGAAACGAACAATCCAATAATAGCTCCAATTATTAAAAAGGCGAAAATTATGATAATGACTTGATTTTGAGTTTTTTCACCATATAATGTTTTTTTCATGACTATTCTCTCCTCTGTTTCATTTTATTTTTGTTTTTTCCCAATTTTACTCCAAATCTCATCAAATTTTTCTTTGTTTTTCTCAATTAAATCTGATGGAAAATACATGGTTCCATATCCGGAACCCATGGTTGTAACCAAATTATTCTTTTTAAGAACCTTTAAATGATGCCGAATTGTTTTATAATCGATTTCAAGAAAATTTGCTAGTTCGTTTGCATTTCGTGGCTGAGCAAATAAGGCTTGAAGAATTCGCCCTCGATTAAATCCACCAGCGGTTCCAGAAAGAAGCCACCATAATAATCGCGTAACACCACGCATACATTACAATCCTTTTTTAGCAAAAAGATGAAATAAACTATCTTTAAAAAAAGTATGGTTAAAAATAAAGTAAGAAATTTAAGTGTTAAATGACTGGAGTTTTGCGTTTTACTAAGTAGTTATATGTACTTTTTTTGTAGAT
>CAZYLG010000036.1:0-16103 GCA_964648565.1 uncultured Thermoplasmatales archaeon | reverse complement strand
AATCGTTTTTCTTTGTATTAATCGTTTTGATTTTTTTGTTTTTTGTTTCCGTCATATTAATATGAGGTGATTATATTTGTACTATTTCAAAGGTGAAATTCTTATGCACACAGTTACATTTCTTACTGATTTTGGTGGTTCTTCTGGATATGTATCTCAGATGAAAGGAGTTGTTTCTTCTTTTTCCTCTGAGGTCAATATGATTGATATTTCTCATCAGGTTCCTCCTCAAAATATCATGGCTGGATCGTTTATATTAGCGACAACTGTTCCCTATATGCCAAAGGGTTCGGTTCATGTTGGTGTTGTTGATCCTGGAGTGGGTACTCAGCGGCGAGGAATTGTTGTGGTGACTAATAAACATCTTTTTGTGGGTCCGGATAATGGTTTGTTTTTACCTGCTGCTCGAAAATTTGGCTTGTTTCAGGTGTATAAAATAACTAATGAATCATTATTTCAGCATCCGGTGTCAAATACGTTCCATGGTCGGGATATCTTTGCTTCAGTAGCAGGACATATCTTACGTGGTATTTCTTTTGATTTAATTGGTGATGAGATTCATGATTATGTTGATTTGTCGTTTCCGCAGCCGGTGATTGAAGAAAATACAATAAGTACTGAAGTATTGTTTGTTGATGATTTTGGAAATGTAATCACTGGAATTGAAGGTAATCGTTTTTTACAAAAAATTTCGGTCGGGGATCAGATAATGATTCAGTTTAAAGAACATAAAATCCCAGCTGTTTTTGCTCATTCATATGGATTTGTGTCAAAGGATGAATTGTTAGTTACTATTGGTAGTCATGGGTATGTTGAACTTTCGGTTAATCGGGGGAGTGCTCATAAAAAGTTGGGTGTTCAGATTGGAGATAACATTGATTTGTTACTTTCTGATGCGACTATTGATTTTTGATTAAAGTATTTGATTGGGATCAATAGTAAATTTAAACAGTGAATCTAGTAGTCCATGCCCATAATTGATGCAGCCGAATGCGGTGAAGTAATCGTTTTTTTCAAAATAGTATTGTGCATCATTGAAATAATCAATTGCCATTTTGATTTGTGGTTGTTGTAATGCTTTGGGGTGTTGTACTTGAAGTTTTTTTAGATTGTCCTTAAACATGTCCAGGTCTTTTTGGATTCTTGTTGTTTCATCCATAATAATTATCACTTCTTAATAGTAAAGATAGGTATACGTTTATATATACATTGTTATCGATTGGTAATTTGTCAAAACATCCAATTATCTAAGAAAGGTATTTAAATGATGGAAAGAAGAGTATAACTTGCGTTTGGTGAGAAATGATGAAATCTATATTTGGAACAAGAAATCGAGTGCGCTATTCCCGGTATTTTTCAATTATAATTTCACTTGTTATCCTCTTTTCATTATTTTCTTCCTTGATTGTTCCTGCGTTAAGTGCAAAAAACAAACCTGTTAATTCTGAAAAAGATACACAAGTAGAGGACTCCGGTTCACAACATCAGTCGCAAGATTCTGCGCCTTCAGTGGAAACACAACCTTCATCCTCACCTTCTGATGACTCTGATTCACAGGATCAGTCGCAAGATTCACAGCCTTCCGTAGATTCACAAACTCCATCGTTACCTTCTGATGATGACTCCGGTTCACAACATCAGTCGCAAGATTCTGCGCCTTCAGTGGAAACACAACCTTCATCCTCACCTTCTGATGACTCTGATTCACAGGATCAGTCGCAAGATTCACAGCCTTCCGTAGATTCACAAACTCCATCGTTACCTTCTGATGATGACTCTGGTTCACAACATCAGTCGCAAGATCCACAATCAGCTGCCAAACCCTTATCCGAACCAAACCTATCAACTCCAAAAGTGAACTCATCAACTTTGCCTGCAATAGAAAACCAGAATGGATTGGATGCAGGTATCAAAGATAATAATGCTGTGAAAACATTCAATTTCAAAGAATTAAATGATTCATCTGATGAAAATACAGTAAAACATTATACTAGTAAAATTGGAAATATCTCAAAAAATCAAACCGTATCTGTTACTGTCGTCACTGAACCAAAAAAACAAGCTACCGTTAGCATTCAAAAAACTAAGATCGAAACTGTTGAGTTCAAAGCATCTAGCTCAAAAGGAAACGTTGAAATATCAGTTAAGAACCTTAAAGAAAAACCAGATGACGTCAATGAAAATATGAATATATCCGACCAATCCAAAGTCTATGAATACTTAGATATTAAACTAACTTCTGGAGACGAATATATCGGAGAAACCGGCATTCAAAAAATGAACTTTACATTTACCGTATCGAAAGAATGGATTGAAAACGAAAGCATTGATAAACACTCAGTTAAAATGATGAGGTATCACAACCATAGCTGGCAGATATTAAACACAAGCTATGTTAATGAAAGTGATGATGAGATTAGGTTTAAAGCAGCAACACCTGGACTTTCTGTATTTGCCGTGGTTGGGGATAAGGTTGTTGAGGATTCAGATGAAATCATTGTTGAAACAAATGATATGCCTCTTTGGATGCCATTCAGTGTTATCTTAGCTTCAACAGCAACACTTGGTATTGTCCTCTTCAAAAAGCGATTTGTGTATAATCCTTAGACAAATCTTATTCTTCTTTTTCTTTTAATAATTTATCGATTTTTTGTTTTATAACTTCCACATCAACTGGTTTTTCTAAATATTCTTCTGCTAGAAAATTCCCGGCTCTTTTCGCTAAATCATCAGTTCTAGCAGTCATGAAAATAATAGGTGTTTTCTCCCAATTTTTCATATCTCTAATCCTATCATATGTCGTCCATCCACTCATACCAGGCATCATAAGATCAAGGATGATAAGATCTGGTTTAACCTCATCAATATGATCTAAACAATCTTGGCCACTATCAACAGTAAAAACTTCAATATCATCTGTGATTGCTTCCAATCCGGTCTTCACCGTGTATAACACGCCAGGTTCATCATCAACTATCAAAATTTTTTTCATAAGTTTGTCCTTCCTTTATCCTTTGGTAGTGTAAAATAAAACGTACTTCCCTTATTTGGACCTTTGCTTTTTGCCCAAATTCTTCCGTTATGCTTTTTAATTATTCTCTTAGTTATTGAAAGACCAAGTCCTACTGAATCTTGACCATGCGTTGAAGAATCCGCACGGTAAAACTCATCAAAGATCTTAGCAAGTTGATCCTTGGTCATACCGATTCCAGTATCTGAAATGGAAACTTCTACAAATTTCTCTTTTTCAACAGCTGATACTGAAATACTCCCGCCAGTATCGGGGGTATATTTAACCGAGTTTGTTATCAGATTTTTAAAGACCTCTTCGATTCTAAGAGAATCAATGTAGACCTTAATAGGTTTCTTTATGTTATTTATGATCGTAATGTTATTTTTTTCCAAGAATGGTTTCTGAGAGGTGATTACTCGCTTGACAAGGTCATTAAGTTGAACGCTTTTGTATTCAAAATCGATTTTTTCTGACCGAAGTTTTGCTAGTTGTAATGTTTTGAAGATGAGTTCTTTCATGTATTGTGCGTTTTCATTCATGACTTTGAGATGCTCTTTCATTTTCGGATCTTTTTCTTGGTTTATCAATATCGGAAGCAAACCAATTAGCGGTTGAAGCGGGTTTTTAAGATCATGGCCTAATTGACCAATAAACGCATCTTTTTGATCGATCAAACGCTCAAGGATTTTATTGTATTCTTCTAATTTTTCTCTTGATTTTTTCAAATCAATGGCCATATGATTAAATGCTGTTGCCAGTTCTCCAAGTTCATCTTTTGAGGAAATATCAATCTTTGAATCAAGATTCCCCTGTCCAAAGATTTTTGCAGTATCCCTAAATTGAATGATAGGTTTTACTATAAACCGTCTGAGGAGAAACAATGAACTAAATATTAAGATAAATAAACTAATAACGGAAATAAAAAATAAGTTATTAGCTCTTTGTTCAAATACTTGCTTTGATTCTTCAATAAAAAAGGAGTACTCATAAGATCCGGATATATTTTCAGTTGTATTCATTGGAACAATTACTTGAAGATTATTTTGAGAATCCGAGGATGCTTTTATCTTCCCAATTTTAGTGGTGTTTATACTGTGAAATAGATATTTTGAGTGATCCTGATCATATTTTGTTGAATTTGTTGAATGTAGTAAGGTCAAGGTATCGTTAGTTATCGTAAAAATATGGATGTATTCAATGCTATCATTATTTTTTTCTTTAATTGATTCAATTATAATGGGTAAGGTTTGATTGGAGTTTGTTTCTGACCAGAGTGTATCCAGAAGAGCTGATGTATCCTTTGCTTTGTCAACATAGATATTTTCAAAATCAATGGATTGCTCTGAGATATTGTAATAGGTTAAGGAAAAAATAACTGCTGCGGAAACGGCAACTACAATGATGGTTAGTTTTAATGAAAGGCTGAGGTATGTTTTCATTGGTTTGTTCCAATCACTGATAATGAGTTATATCATTTAAATTTTTTAAATTATTTCATTTTTTTTTAGGTTATTGATAAATAATAGTATGCCATATCATGGCACTTCCACCAAGAAGGACAGAAGAAAGAACACAAAGAGATGCAGTAACCATTCCGACAATAAGCATTTGAATGCCATATCGTATCATGCTTTCATCACTGATTTTTGCTAGATATGTTCCTAGAAGAGTGAGCATGATTAATGTCATGACGATGCAAAGAATAAATGCAAGTTCAATTGAAATTATTGCAGAAATTGTAAAAAAGAATGGTGAGACCACTATCATTGCTGCTAAAGCTGGTGAAATACCATCTACAAGAGCAGCAAAGATTGTTTCGAATTGATTGATTTTTGGTGAAGACTATCTTTTAGATCCGTAACCATTGCTCATTCCAGTTCTTTTAATTCCTTGGTTCTCTCTGCTTTTTCGGTCATATATGCTCCGCTTATTCCTGATGCGCCCATGGCAATTGATCCTTAAATAGGAGCACTGATGATGGTTAAAGGTTGTAAAATCCCGCTTACATAAGTTCCGATGACAACACCAAGCATGGTTAAGGCTCAATCGAAAGCATTCATCACAAAATTTCTTCGAGTGATTCCTCCCACTTCGGAAATTTTTTAATATCGTTTCCACTCTTCCATTATTGATTTAACTAGCATAGATGTTTCCTGGAATAAAAGAGGATAACTTTTTTTGAAATTATGAATCTTTGTAGTTTTTTTGATTATATTGTCGTCTTCATTCCGATGTAATGTTTTGTCGTATTGCACCCGACAAAATAGAAAGGTATTTAAATCCCCAAACCAACGATATTATTGAAAATGTATTATAATAATGGTGTTTGATTGTATGGGGAAAGAACGGATGCACTCAACAAAAGCCCTTGAATCATTAGTTCAAGATATTTTAAAATCACGGGCTCAATCCCGGATTTATTTGTTCTTACTTCGAAAGAATGGGGCAAAAACTGAAGATATCATCAAAGGAACACGCCTTCATCCAAGTACTGTTCGAGAAACGCTAGTGAAAATGCATGCGAAAAAACTGATATTCAGAAAAAAACAAAAGAATGATAACATCGGAAAGAATCCATACACCTACTTTCCCTTGCCAGCTGTGAAATTACTGAAACGATATGCTTCAGATCTTGAAACAAAATTGAATAATCTAGCTTCTCTTTCCATGAAAACAGCAGCTTCCAAAAAAGATAACATCGTCAAAATAAACATTATCGATCGAGAATAAGCACTATGAACACTAAACCGTTGGCCAAGATACTTGTAGAACGACCAAAAACGGTCATCGTAGTGTATACTATCATTACTATTCTCATAGCTTATCAGGCAACAAATATTTACATTGAATCTGATCTAACTTCATTTTTACCTGCGGATGATCCAACGGTCCAACTCTGGAATCGAATGGATGAAGAATTCCAGATTGGTACCACAATCATCATTTACATTGAAGCTGATGATATTAGAGATCCAGAAGTGTTAAAGGAAATGGATCGGGTGGCTTCCAGTCCGCTAGTTAATAAATATGAAAATGACAAGGGTAAACATGATGGTATTTATTCAGCACGAAGCCTAGCTCAGTATATCAAACTAGAAAATGCGAAATCTCCAGCGCCTGGGGGCTTAGGTGGTCAAGGAGTTTTTGAAATTCCTGATGATCCAAATCTCATTTCTCAGTACATGTCACGGTTGACGATTCAACAAGTTAAAGGAACATTGTTTACAAATACATATGATACTGCGGTTATCTTATTACAACTTGCTGAAGATGCTGATTACGAAACCATTCAGTCAAATGTTGAAAAAGCAATTGATCATCGTGGAACGTTTTATTCTGAGATGACGGTGACGGGAACAATCGCGATGCAAAATGCGATTCAAACAACAACCATGGAATATTTTCAACTAATTTTTGTTATTGCTATTGCTGCTGTATCCCTTGTTCTTTTTGTGTTTCATCGCACCGTGAAAGGAATCATTATCGCGTTGTTTCCAACAGCATATTCAATTGCATTAACTTTTGGTGTGCTTGGAGCAATCCAGCCTGAACTAACCATTCTTTCTGTTTCTATTATTGCATTATTATTAGGTTTAGGAGTGGATTATTCGGTTCATATGATGAATCGTTTTGCTGAAGAAAAACATGGAGATATGATTGAAAAGACTGCGTTTATTCTTTCTTCTACTGGTAAAGCAATTCTACTTTCTACAATTACAACCATTATTGGTTTTGCATCTTTAATGATTTCAAGTATGACTCCTATCGTTCTTTTTGGGTTTGGTTGTGCAATTGGTATTTTATTTGTCTTTATTTCAACGATATTGTTAACGCCTTCTCTTTCGATTTTATTACGATTCAAAAAAGATGGTCATCTTCCAAATTGGGGAAAACTTTCTTCTTTCATTTTATCTAATAAGTTCCGAATTATTGTTATCGCAGTTTTTTTTGCGTTTATGTCGTTACTGGTTCTTCCTCAGACGGAAACGGATACGAATTATTTTGATATGGCTCCGCAGGATATTCCAGAATTAGTAAAATTAGTTGAGTATTCTGAGAATTTTGGTGGGGCAAATTATAATGCGTTAATGGTTGAAACTGAACCGCAGGGTCTTACCTATCCAGATGTGATTGATGCGATTTATCAAATGGAGGAGCGGATGAGAGATGAAGGCATTGAATTGTATTCGCTTATTGATGGAGTTAAGGAAGCAAATGATATCTTGCAGCGAAATGATATTATTAATAGTCTGAGTGAATTTGCTGGTGTCGATGAGATTATTTTTGATCGAATCGCGCAAGAAGGATTAGTTGATGAGGATTTTTCTAAAACATTGATTGTAGTGTATATTCCAACTGGTCTTGGAATGCAAGAAATTGAGCAGCGTGTTTCAACAGTGAATCGTATTGTTCAAGATACTGAGATTCCTCGGAATGGAAAGGTTTCAGCTCTTACTGGGCAGGATGCAATTAATGTTGCAATTAACAGAAAGCTTACGGATGAACAAACCCGGTCAATGATCATTGCAGTTTTACTAGTGCTTGCTGCATTGATTTTAATTTTTAATTCTTCCGTGTATGGTTTCTTAACAATGATTCCTGTTGCATTTGTGTTGATGTGGGAACCGGGATTTCTTGTTGCATTTGATATTCCATTGAATGTGATTACGATTTCTATTGCATCGATTATGATAGGGATTGGGATTGATTATGGGGTGCATATTATGAGTCGTGTGCATGAGGAGATGGATAATGGATTGACAAAACAAGATGCTATTAAAACAGCGATTGAGCGAACAGGTCTTTCGTTAGTTGAAGCAGCATTGACTACTATAGCAGGAATCTCTTCTATTCTTTTTATTAGCATTCCTGCATTACGTGAATTTGCAGTAGTAATTATTTTAATGACTGCGTTTTCTTGTATTGGTGCAGCATTATTGTTGCCTGTGTTTTTTGATTTAAAGATTGTAAAAAAGATTACTTCCACTTACCCGAGTGAAGAGATGAGATGATCGGGTACTGGTAGAGAAAATGTTGTGAGTATAAATGTAAAAATGACTAGTATGATTGCTGGAAGTATTTGCATTAAGAAGTCATCATCAATATAAAAACTAGATTTGTATTCTGCAATCATACTACTACTTGCTCCGATTATTGCAGCAGTTAGATTAATCCAGGTTGTTGTTGAGGACCAGGCAAGGATAAAGAAACTACAGCTTAGAACAAAACCAGTTAAATATCCAATGAATCGTTTGTTTTTTTGTTTGCATATTCCAATAATTGGATCACAGATTGCAGTACTAAGAATACAAGGAATGCTTATGAATTGTGGGAAATAAAGGAGGAGAAGAATAGATCCAATGGCAAAATAACTGAAGCTAGCAGGTCGTGATTTTTCATAGTCTCTGAGCAGCGTATGTAACCGGTGTTCATGAACGTTATATCGAGAGAATTCAATACCTATGATCAGTGGGATGATTGCATAAAGGATAATGGTTCTTGGAAGATGATATGGTAAAAGGGTTGGGAGGAAATAGTATCCAATAAAAATGCTGCCAGCTATGTGTAATCCTCGACGTTGAACGGATTTATTTGTACGGATAGATGGTTTTTTATTGTTTAGTTTATGTTTGTTGTTGATCATGTCACCAGTTGTTCTTTTTCAAGGGTCATTATTCCTTGGGTGCCACCAACGATAGCTTTGTGTGCTAGGTCGATAAATAGGCCGTTTTCAACAACTCCAGGTATCATGTTTAGTTTCTGTTCTAAGTCTTCTGGATCAGGTATTCGGTCGAACTCACAGTCGATGATATAGTTTCCATTATCTGTGATAAATGGGTCTTCGAATATTTTTCGAAGTGTACATGTGCATTCAAAGTTTTCAAGTGTTTTTTTGGTGGTTTCCCATCCAAATTTGACGACTTCAACAGGAAGCGGAAAATCAATGCCTAATGATTTCACTACTTTTGAATCATCTGCAACAATAATAAGTTTTTTT
Organism: uncultured Thermoplasmatales archaeon; assembly: GCA_964648565.1. Taxonomy (GTDB): domain Archaea; phylum Thermoplasmatota; class E2; order DHVEG-1; family DHVEG-1; genus EX4572-165. The sequence goes on along the minus strand of CAZYLG010000036.1, from coordinate 7,092 downwards.
GAATGAAATGCAATGATTTTTTCTCTTGTAAGCGCCCCTCCACCTCCTTTGATTAAATTGAGATCTGAATCTATTTCGTCAGCACCATCAATGGTGAGATCGATTTCAGGTTGTTCGGCTAGACTCGTGAGTGGAATGTTGTATTTTATCGCGAGTTTTTTAGTTTCGTTTGATGTGGGTATTCCCTTGATCTTCAGTCCTTTTGATATGCGGGTGCCAATTTTTTTTAATGCGTATTTTACGGTGGATCCAGTTCCAAGGCCAACAATCATGTTATCTTCTATCAAATCAACGGCTTTTTCCGCAGCGATTCTTTTCATTTCTTCTTGTTCCAAAAGGTCACCAAATAATCTATATCGGGCGATAGTACAAAAATTTATACTATGTATTGTAATTACCTGGATTTGAGCAACATGTTATTTGAATGTGAAGAGCATGGTTATTATCGTGGAGAAACCTGTCCGGTTTGTGGAAAAAAAGGAAAATTCTTGATGAATGATCGAGAGTTGAATTCGTTGAGTCGTATTATTGCTGGGGCGCTACGTCATTTCCCAGATAAACTTCAACTAAACATGGATGGCCATGGTTGGGTTGAAATCTCTCAATTGATACGGGCGATTGGATCGAGTCGATCTGGATTTAACTGGTTACGATTACATCATATCCAAGCATTAGTTGCTACGGATATGCGAAGTAGGTATCAGATTGATGGTGGTATGATTCGGGCAAAGTATGGTCATTCTATTGATGTGAATTTGGATGATTTGCCACTTGCTGAAGAAGAAGAGTATTTTTATCCGGTTACTGAAGAAGAAGCTGATATTGTACTTGAAAATGGTATTCATCCTATTGATCGAAAAAAGGTGCATTTAAGTACGACCATTGAAAAAGCGGTTGAGGCCGGAAGTGTTCGGAGTGAGCATCCATTGATTTTACGAGTAGATGGAATAAAAGCTAGAAATGAAGGTGTTGAGATTTATCAGGCAAGTAGTCATGTTTGTGTAACGGAGTCTATCGATGCGGATTTTCTGTCTCAGGTTGATGAGAAAGTTGTGGAAAAGATTTTAAAGGAAAAGGATTAAATGAGGTTTCTTAATTCTAGGGATGCTTTTCTCATTTTTTTGGGCTTGTAGCTCAGCTAGGCAGAGCAATCGGCTCTTAACCGATTGGCCTGGGGTTCGAATCCCCACAAGCCCGTTGGTCTCTCTCGCAGGGATTTAGGGTAAAAGCCCGTTATTTTGCTTGCTTTTGATTTTTTGGCACTTTCCCCACTACTTTTTTTTGTAGCTTTGAGGGTGCGATTGATCCAATCAAATGGTGCAAGTCTAAAATATTTCTTTGTATCTTTGATGTAGCTCATAGTGGTTTGAATAGTTGTATGCCCAAGCCATTCCTTTGCTTCATATACATCAAAATGCTTTGTTTCCAGTTTAGATCTAATCAGTCTTGAAATAGCACAATAATCCCTTGCTATGTAGTTATGATATTCAGGATATATCTCTTGTATCTGTGGCAAAGCATTCCTATTGAGAAACATTCTGAGTTGTTCTTTGCTCTTAAAAGGTGATCCATCAGGCTTCAGATACAGTGCATCTCCAGATTTACTATGTTCTACCTTTGGTCTCCAAACATCAATCCAATTCTTGAAGGATTTCCTTCTCCTATTGGTCATAATCTCTGTTGGAATTATAGTTCTGGTGCTGTAATGTTTTTTAGGCTCAGTAATCTTGATAAATCCTCTGTCTCTGCCATCAATAGTTACATCTTGCACTTTCATCATAAATGGCTCACTTGGAATCCTCCAGCCAATCACAAAATTGTGAGTGAGCATATATTGAAGAAGTGCATTTGTATATGGATCTTTAGAAAATTCCAGATGTAAGAACTTATTAACTGTCTCTGGGAAGGGAATGATCTTTGCTCTATACTTTGGAAATGAAGGTGGCTTGTAATTCCATATTTCCATGCCATAAGCTGTTAGAAACATCTTCATGGTTTTCCATTCATGATCAAGTGCTGAATATCCCTTTCCTTCTTCAAATTCTATTTGTTCTCTGTAATCAACATGCCTGATAAAGTTCTCATAAGAAGGATTTCTGAAATTAACTGGCACTGGATGGCTTTCCATAAACTTTGCATATCTGATTCTTTTAACAACAGTATTTTTGCTCAATCTCTGTCTGAGAATCCCATGAATAGCTACATCATCAAAAGTTGATATTTTTGGATCAAGAACTATCGGAAAATCAATTCTATTAACATTTTTAAGTATTACATCAAGATGATCCTCCAAATTTATACCAGCTTTCTGTTTGCTTTGTTTTTTGTATTCCTGGCTTACTTTCCTTAATATTTCTTTCCATTCTTGTGAATTGCCTCCTACATCCTTATCTTTGGATGTAGGCTCATAATCGTAATGATCGTTTATAAATTCACTTGATGGATTACTCATTTATTCTCCAAAAAATATTAAAGCGTTTCATACATTCCAATATTACTGATTTATATGTTGCAGTTAAATTGGCAATACTGCCCAAATCACAGAACTCACATGCAAAGAGATGAAAGTAAAGAGGGAATAAAATTCTTTTATTGTCCGATTTGTGGTTTTTTTTGTGCTGAAAATGGAATGTGGAGTTATTCTGATAAATTGATAGGCTCATCTCCGGATCATATTTTTCCACCTGAAAGAGTCCCTCAACCAAATGAACCACCATATAGCCCATATAATCAACAAGAACTGGAGAATGAGTTAAGAGCGAAATTGAGAGATAACTTACCTCCAAATAAGCATCAGGATAATAGTGCTTGGTATAGGGATGAACAAAATAAAAATGAAAAAATAACGGAATTAATAATCGATGATAAAATACGTGAATTTCTTCATCAAAAAGGCGGTCATTACTCCAAAGATGTGGATAATGAGCCAAAGAAAAAGAAGAAAAAAGGTTGGTTTTGGTAAACTCTATATTGGAAAGTTTCTTTTTCATTAAAGGTGCAATAGATGAACACTGATTTTCAGCACAATTACTTGATAACAAATCACACCCTCCCTTTCTGAACACTTTTTTTGATTTCAGATATTTTACCCTTGCTCACATGCTTAATCTTGCCATATTTGATTTTATAAGTCACATGATCATGAATGTAATTGAAGCTCCTTCCTTCATCTAAAAGTTTGATAACTTTCTCAATGGCTTCATCAGGAATCTTGGATCTTCCAATCTTCTTGCCTTTGGCTTTAGCTCTTTCCAATCCAGCCTTTGTTCTTTCACTGATCCTTTCCCTTTCCAACTTGGCAAGAGTGCTCATCACTGAGATAATAACATCTTTCCACTGACCAGCTGTGCTGATATAAGGATCTTGATAACTGTGGTAAAATAAGCCAAGATTCTCAAGTTCCTTGAGCTTCTGCAAAGTGAACAAAGTTCCACTTCTGGAAAACCTATCCAATGACCAAAATAGCACACCATCAAACAAACATTGATGAGCATGTTTGAATAACTCATCAAAAGATGGTCTGGAATTTTCATTCCCACTGATCACATCAGCATACACTTTGAAAATCAACCAATGCTTCTTATTAGCAAAATCTCTGAGTTGATCAAGTTGATTCGCCAATTCCTGTTTATCAGTGCTCACTCTGGAATAAATAGCAACTTTCATTTTTTCACACCTACTTTGATGATAAACTCATTTTCTTTGCCAGATCGTTGATGCACACTGATCCACAAAATCTCAGAATTGCCATTGAGCTGAAGCCTGGATCTCACTTTTTGTGGAATCACTGTTCTGCCTTTGGCATCAACTTTAGTTTTCTTCCAAATCATGTTATCCATTCTCACAAATTTTTCAGAATGTTTGATGTTACTCATCAACAAAACCTCCAAGAAACACAAGAAGTGGGAAAACATAGGAAGGTAAACCATTCAATGCACTCGGTTTTTGCTTTCTCAGGCTGATTCTGTGGCTTATATGAAGAGAAATAGCAAAAGCAAGCCATTTCATCAGTTATCACCCTCTGGAAGATCAGGAATTTTAAAAAAATGTAATTTTCCAAGTTCAGGCTCATGAACAATATCTTTAGCCACTAATTTGTTAATCCAATGCTCAGGATCACTCTTTCCCAACTCATTTTTAATGAAATCATTAACATCCTCATCCCACTCAAAAAGATCCTTAGCATTCTTCCCATCAAGTTTATTGAATAACACAAACTTAAAAAATTCCTTAATTTCATGAACTTGATCAATTTTTGGTTGATCCTCAATTCTCAAAATATTAGTGTTAGTTAGTGTGTTATCACCCTTCTCTCTCTTCATGTTTATACCTAACCGCACTAACAACCCTAACAACACTAACCTATCTTCAAAAACTTCAACCAAATCCCTTGATTCCAATACCTTAACCAAATTCTTCTTAGAAACAATATAAAAAACCCTGTTATGTGGTCTTTTTTTCTTGAAGAGACCACTGGAAAGCTTGCCACCAATGAATCTTCTCAATTGGTAAATCTTCTTATCCTTGTCCTTAGCTGGTAAATCCAAATATAACTTATCAATAATATCCTGAGCAATCTTATTTGGAGAAATTTCAAGTTCATCCCTTCTCTGATCATCTTTCTCAAAAACACTGAGAATAAAATCATACATCAAATATTCCCAATCATCAGTAAGATCCTTGATTTTCTTTTGTTCAACATCCTCTTGAGCATAAGAAAACACATTCTCAAAAACATCATCACCAACTAACTTAGCAATAGCTAGTTGTGGCTTCCAATTTTCCAGATCCCTTGCTTTCAACTCAGGAATCTTCAATTTATGATATGTTTCATGAACTTGTTCCCAAAACTGCAAAAGAGCAATATAAAGATCATCCCTCAAAGGTGAAAATTGCTTATCTTTGTAATCAATCTCAATATCAGGTGCATCTTTGTGTTTTAACAATTTGAAAGTGTTCACTCTGTCTTTGGTGATCTCATCTTCAATGCCATGAGTGTTATTGAAAACACAGTGAGAATAAGCATCATAACCTTGTGGTCTGAAATTACCACCACCATCACTTCTCACAGCCTTAAATGGCTTATAATTCACTTTGATATGCCTGTTTAATCGTTGTTTTTCATCTTCTGGAAGATCATCAAAATCATCCACAATAATTGTGCCACCTGTGGCTTCAATAGTCCTATAAATACTGGCACTACTGAAATTAGGTGATGCAATTGGATTAAACATCAAAGCTCTGAAAATATTACATTGATTAGTTTTCCCACTGCCTTTCTCAGCCCAAAGATGAGTTCTACTATTAGCACCAAATAAGAAGAAAAAATAAGATCTGAAAATATCCATTGCTAAACAATCATAAATTCTTGGATCATCATACACCATGAATTTTTGTTCAGCTTTGATGATTCTCTCATAAATATCTCTGAGATCAACTGTGTAATCTTCAAAAAGCCATTTTTCAATAACCTTATTTGACCAGGTGTTCTCAATGATCTCCCAGTTAAACTCTTCCCTGTAATGCAAATCAAAATCATTCTTTATTTCATTCTTATCCTTCTTGAAATTAATATACATCTGTCGATCACTGGTAACAACAGCTGTATGTGGCTTCCCATCATCATCCTCAATATATGAAGCAATATAGCATACATCCTCATGAATCCCTCTTCCAATATTCTGATATGGTCTTTTTGGCTTGGATAAATAATGTTTTAACAGGTGTTCTTTATCTGTTATGTTAGTGTTGTTAGTGTTGTTAGTGTTGTTAGTGTTGTTAGTGCGGTTAGTGTTACTTTTGATAGTTATTCCATATTTATCTTTAGCAACTTTCACCACTTGTTTGAACACATCACCTTTCAAAGCTCCAGGCTTGGCTTCATCACATTTAATGATGCCTTCCAATACTGCAATTAATGAAAGTGTGCCACCACCACTATTGCATCTGAAACAATGCCATGTGCCTTTAACTGGATTCACACAAAAATTAGAGCCACCTTTGCTTCCATGCACTGGATGAGTACCTTGAAGTTCTCTTCCATGCTTTTTAAAGCCACTAAGATTGATCACTTTTGATATATCCAACTCATCAAATTCACCATTATTTTCCCAGTGAACTGATTCATCAACATCCTTTTGAAAATAATCAGATAGTGCCTTCTGAATTTCTTCAAAAGACACTGTTTTAATTGGCACATCAATGCTCACTTTGTATCTGTTATTATTAGGATGAATAGATCCAGGTGCAATCACTTGAGTGCCAGTAAATTGGATTTCACCATAATGCTTATGATCCTTATCATACAATACTACCTTTTTTTCCATATCTGGCACAAAAAAGTAGAAATGTTTTCCATCACTGCCAGTTGTCACAGTGAAAGTCTTAGGTAACTTTTTTTGAACAAGTTCACTTATTTCTGGCTCATCAGCATCAATAACAGCCAAATTATTCTGTCCACAGAGCACACCAAAATTGTTATCCTCACTGATCCAATCAAGAAAGGGTTGATCATTAAATTTGTAATTATTGTTTTTCTGCCATCCACTTGGAAATGGTCTCTTCCTGGCATTCTTGCCTTTCATCAATATTTTAACAAATCTTAGATCAGGATTCTTAAGTTGCTTTGGAATCCTTGCCAAGGCTTTTGCTGTTTTATCCTGTTTCTTCAGTTCCTCAGTGTGCTTCCTGGCTTTTGTTTCCTTTGGATACCACTCAGGCACATCATTTTTTTTCTTTGATGCCTTTCTATCAGTTTTTGATGTTTTTCCATCAACTTTTGTTTTTGCTTGCTGAAGAGTAATAAATTCATCTTTGCTCTCATCAACATCTAAAATATGTTTTATCTGATAAGGATCATGAATATGAAAATCTTCATAATCCACTAAAATTTTTACTTTGCTTGGATCTTTGATTACTTCTCCTGTTTGTGGATGCTGATATTTTCCATTAATGACTGATTTATATTGTGAGTCGATAAACTCTTTATTTTGATCAATAAAGAAGTCTTTGTTCATGCATTCCCTCCTGATGGTCTAATATGGCAATATAAAATATTAAAATGCTCAGATATGCTTATTTTTATAGAATGTG
>CAZYLG010000035.1:0-16300 GCA_964648565.1 uncultured Thermoplasmatales archaeon | reverse complement strand
AGCAATTCATCCACCCAATGAATTAAGGTGGTCTTCTTGCTAAAAGGTGATAAATCCTACTACTTTTTTTATATTTTATATCTTTTCTTTTTCAATTTCTTCAATTAATTTTTTTGCATGAAACTCAAACGCAATAACGGGATGTTCTAATGAAAAATTAGTAATAGTTCGTGGATGTAATTCACCAAAATAACCAAAGAAATTACTTTCATTAACAACTTGAGCACATCTCCCTTTTATAAATCCTGGATGATCAAATTCTTTGATATCATACTTGATACCAAGGTCTCGAAAGATTGCTTCAACAATGGATTTACACTCAGTAAAACTAGCATGAGCACTACTTTTCATCCCACCAATATGATACTGATTCTTATATTGTTCATCAGAAACAATACCAAGTTCAAATACTTGTTGTGGTAAGGAATGATGTTTATTATCCGCTAGCATTTGAAGTAATGAGGGTAATAATCCAACACGTAAACAAGTGTAATCTTGTCCAATCGGATTTTGAATTTGCACATGATTTCTTTTTTCCAAACCAAGTTTTTCAAATTCATCTTGTTCATTTGACAAGGTAAACGTAGTAACTTCATTAAAGCCTAAACCAATCAAAACAGTTCGTAAATTTTGAAAGGATTCCTTATGCGGTAATGGTTTACCAAAACTAAAGGAACTGGGGATCTCATACGTGATATTATCATATCCATAACCAACAGCAACATCCTCAATCAAATCAATTTCATGAAGAATATCTGCTCTCCAAGAAGGAACAAAAACCGAAAGTGACTGATCATCGTTATCAGCTGCATCATAACCCATTTTTGCTAAAAACATTTTAATGTCATCATTTGAAAGATTCAATCCAAGAATCGCATTCACTTTTTCAACTGATAACTCACGTTTCATTTCAGATAAATCTGGAGTTACTCTAGTATTGTTTTCATCAATTATCTTAGTTGAATACACACTTCCACCACGTTCAGCAAGAGCGGTTACTACAATTGCTAATGCATGATGAATTGCTTTTTCATCAGTACCTGTGACATCAATGAATAGATCAGTGGTAAACGGTGTTACTTCAGTAAGGATTCCATTGATAATTGGAGGAAATGAAAGCACATTATCATTAGCATCAACAATCAATGGATACAAATCAACATCTTTGAGTAATGAAGCATACGCTATTCCTTTTTCATGAGATGAAAGAATCTCAGAAAGCGTCATCGATTCCACTTTTGCTAAGGGAACAAAATGACAAGCATCTGGATCTACAGCCTTATACGTAAACGGTGGCTGCACCGGTTCAGCATTATGCACACCAATAGCTACTTTCTTCCGATTCCGACCAATACCAAAATGTAATTTTTCTTGTAATTGCATTAATGAAGTGATCAACTCATCAGTCATCTCTACATTTTTTACAAGAGCACATTGAACAAAAGGTCGCACTTTTTTTACTGAAGAATCAACATGCATAACAATATCAGATTCTTCTACTGGATACTTGGTTAACCCTGGTTTAATATCAAAAAAAGCTCGAGAAGCACGAACGATTCCTTCAACTGAAGATAAATCAGGTCGATTCGGAAAGAATTCAATACTGATCTCGTCATCTTCAATTTTATCAAAATCTGCACCAATCATAGGCAAACGTTGGATGAGGTCATCTTTTGAAATGGTTTCACCGAGAAGTCGTATATAATCCTGATAATCAAAGCTAACAACTGGCATATACTTTTCTGAAATAAAAAGGAGGTATATTTGATTTTGCAAAAAAAAGTAGTATCCCTCATATTTTGAATGTTAATAAAAATTTATAACAAGTAACCTCTTTACCATTTCAAAAATGGGAATAGGATTGGGATTCAATAAAGATAGTAGGTTACTATTCAAGATAACATCATTAATTAGTTTCCACAATAATAGAACTATATCCTGGTTTACCATAACTATTAACACAAATCAAGTCTATTACAACTTAGATTAATCCTTGTATTACTCTATCAAAAAGAAAGAAAAATTGTTGGTGGAAAAAAAATGGATTTAAAACAAGAAAAAATAGCAACGCTTCACGAATTCAATGTTGGAAAGAACCAGTTAATGAAAACAGTGAGTGATTGTGTTGTGGAACGGCCAGTCTCTGTGGTTATGCCCATGCTTTATAAAGAAATCAACGGTGATGCATTGGGAACCATCAAAAAAGGATTGGATAAATGCACATATCTTAGAGAAATCATCATTCCACTTGCAGCAAAAAATGAAAAAGAATTTGCTCATGTCAAACGTTTTTTTTCAGATTTAAAAGTCCCTCATTTGATCATGTGGTGTAATGGACCTAAAATCGAACGATTATTAGAAGGTTTACAAGCAGAAGGAATCGATTTACTTAAATACCGTGGGAAAGGACGAGATGTATGGCTTGCATTAGGAATCGCTGCTCTACGATCCTATGCTGTGGCATTACATGATGCAGACATTATGCTTTATGATGAAACCATTCCCACAAAACTAGTATATCCCTTAGTTGAACCAGAGCTTGACTTCAAATTTAACAAAGGATATTACGCACGAGTGAACACTGAAAAAGGAATCATGTATGGTCGAGTCGTTCGATTATTCTTGCATCCACTTCTTGAAGCATTAGAAGAACAACACAATGCACAAGTTGAATTTGTGAAATTCTTACAATCATTCAGGTATCCCTTATCTGGAGAGTTTGCCTTAACTAGTGATCTAGCTCGTGATGTTGATATCCCCGGTAATTGGGGTATTGAAATCGGGGTTATGGCTGAGATGTATCGAAACGTGATTACCAAAAGGATTTGCCAAACAGATCTTGGATTCTATGATCATAAACATCAAAAAATAGGGGATGAAGACCAAGGCCTTGTGAAAATGACCGGGGACATCCTAGAAACACTTTTACGTGTATTAATTGAAGAGGAACAATTAAAAATCTCAGAAGATTTCGTTAGATCACTTCGAGTATTATATCAACGATATGCTCAAGATGCTATTCGAAAGTATCATGCGGATGCTCATTTTAACAATCTTAAGTATGATCGGCATATCGAAGAGAACATGGTAGAACAATTCAGTCAACAAATATCGGTTTCAGGTAATCATTACTTGCAGCATCCGGTTGGTTCTCGAATACCTGATTGGTTACGAACCATTTCAGCTCGAAAGAAAATCCGTGAACAACTCTTAGATGTTGTAATTATTGATAATGAAAAGGAAACCATCTGAAAAAAAAATTCGAAAAATAGTTGAGATGAAAAAAATAAGGAGAAGAACAATCTATGAATCAAGACTGGAACAAAGGATTAAGTTTAGACCCCGAAGTTGTGAATAAATGCCATGAAATAGGACCAATCGACATCATGGTCGGCGTCCTTTGTAAAAACGTTGAATCAACGGTGTTAAGTGTGTTAAACACCATTAATGAAGGATTATATCGTCATTTCCCAGATTATAATCTATCTATCGTCGTATCAAAAGCACCGTCTAGTGATAACACTGATGAAGCAATTAATCTTTTTCAACCATACAAAAACATTCACACTATCGTTACTGATGATATGGTTTCAGGTGGAAAAGGATCTGGAGTGATGACCATTTTTGAAATCGCTCATGAAGCCCAAGCCAAATGTGTCGTTCTCATGGATGGTGACTTACTAAGTATTCAACCAAGTTGGATTCAAACCATTGCTAATCCTGTTGTGTATGGTCGAGCTGATCTTACGGTTCCGTATTATATCCGTGATAAAAATGATGGGGTCATCACCAACAATTTAGTCTATCCATTTACTCGCTCGCTTTATGGAATTGATATCAGACAACCCATTGCAGGTGAATTCGCGTTATCTAAACATTTATATGAAACCCTTCGGAATCATCCATTACTCCCACCAGATTTCGGTATCGACATCTTTATCGTAACCACTGCTGCAGCTGAAGGATACTATGTGAAAGAAGGATTATTCTCATTGAAAATCCATGAATCAACAACCCATTATCTTGAACCAGAAAAATTTTTAATTCCCATGTTTCGGAAAGTAACGGGAAGTATGTTTGAACTCGCAAAATTTTATGAACAGTACTGGAAGAAAAAACCAGCTAGATGGCAACCAAAACATCATAGAGAATGTTTCAGTCAACACCCAATACCGGTTAACATTAACATTGAAGAAATGAATAAATCATTCCAACAAGAATTCATTTCAAACAAGGAATACATGAAAAATTATTTGCCAGAGGATCTCATCGCACATGTTGATCATGTAGTTAATGACGGAGAACAATTCAATGCGAATCTTTGGGCAAAAATCGTTTATCAATACGCTTCAGCGTATAAGAACTTGGAAAATGATGCAGATATATACACATTGCTTGACACGTTGAAAACATTATGGCTGGGAAGATTTGTAAGCTATGCTCATCAAGTCCAAGATATGGATATTAATGAAGCAGAAATAATCATTCAAAAACAAGCAGAGATCTTTGAAGAACAATTTGATTATTTAAAAAATATCTATTGATCAAAATCCATAAAAAAAAGATGGTTAATTCATAGGTTTGATGTAGTTAGTGATATAAATGAAAATATATGCAACAGCTGATCTTCATGGAGCACAACATCGTGTGAATGAAGCACTATCAGCGATAAAGGAACATAACCCAGATGTTATTGTTATCGCTGGAGACATCACCCAGTTCGGTCCAGCTGATTCAGCAATAAACATTTTAAATCAATTTCCAACACCAATCTATACACTCCCCGGCAACATTGATACTGCTGATGTTTGGGAAGGAATCAAAAAAACAAAAGCAGTGAACCTACATAAAAAACAAACCCAAGTTGATGGATTAACCTTCACGGGTGTCAATGGAGTTGATGAAGCTGAAACTGAACTCTTTTTTACTGATGAAACCCTTAAATCATATTTAGATCAAACTGATGTACTAATCACCCATGTTCCACCATATGGATTCCAAGATGCCGTTTTTTTAGGGAAACATGCAGGAAGTAAACCACTTCGAAAAATCGTGGATACATTTCATCCGCTGCTTGTTATCTGTGGTCATATTCATGAACGACCGGGATTTACCAAACATGAACATACAACGATAGTAAACTGCAGTATGGGAAAACGAGGAAAAGGAGCCATCATTCATATCAATAAAACTGTTGACGTAACGATGCTTGACTAAAAAAACAATTTTTTCCCAACAGTCTTGTAAAAAAAAGAGTGTACAAATAGAAAATCATATTTACGTTGATTTCTTTGTTAATGTATAACATCGAGTGGTTTGGTGAAAATTATTTCACGATATTTGAAAAAACGAAATAAAAGTCTTGGACTCCCACCAGGATCATTAGTTCACGTAGGACAGAAAAGTACTGAACCAGTTCGCATAAGTCTTTTTGATTATGATAAACATCATTTCGAGGAAAAACAAATAGAGAACATAAGAGACTGTTTTTCTTATAAAGATACAAAAACAAAAACATGGATTAACATTGATGGTGTTTTCGATGCTACACTAATCGAGCAAATTGGATCTCATTTCCACATTCATCCGCTAGTTTTAGAAGACATCATGAACACAGGTCAACGACCAAAGATTGAATCCTTTGATGATTACCTTTATCTTGTTTTAAAAATGTTGTATCAGGATGAACAAACAAAAGAGATTCAAGCTGAACAAGTTAGCATCATCCTTACTGAAAACGTGGTCATCTCATTTCAAGAAAAACCTGGCGATATCTTTGATAATATCAGAGAGCGAATTCGTAAGGGTAAAGGACGCGTAAGAAAAATGGGATCGGATTATTTATCATATTCATTGATCGATGCAATTATCGATCACTATTTTGTAATCATGGAATCCTTTGGAGAAACCATTGAAGATACTGAAGAAATCTTAATTGAAAAACCAACTCCAGATACATTACAACGTATTCATCAGTTAAAAGCAGATATGATTTTTCTAAGAAAATCTGTTTGGCCTTTAAGAGAACTCATCAATGGAGTGATACGTGAAGAAACACCATTGATAACTGAATCTACCATTATTTATTTCCGAGATGTCTATGATCATACCATTCAAGTAATGGATACCATTGAAAGCTATCGGGATATGATCTCAGGTATGCTAGATATTTACATGTCCAGTGTCAGTAATAAAATGAATGAAGTGATGAAAGTCCTCACCATCTTTGCATCTATTTTCATACCCTTAACCTTTATCGCAGGAATCTATGGAATGAATTTTAATCCAGGTGTCTCTCCGTTTAATATGCCTGAATTGAATTGGGCATTAGGATACCCCTTTGCACTCATCATTATGAGTATGATGGCATCTACCATGCTATTTTACTTTAAAAGAAAAAACTGGTTATAACTCCATTAACGAACAAAGAGGAAAATTCAGTAATCCACGCAAGTGCAATATCATGAATGCCATTAACAAGGAATTGAACCGCAACTGCTGCAAGAATAAGACCCATAATTCGAGAGATTGCTAAAGAACCAACTCGTCCAATTTTCCTAAATATTTTATCAGCATTTCTTAGCAGCATAAACGTAATAAACATAGTTACAAAAATTGAAAGAAAAACAATAAGGAGTTCCTCCAAATTTCCTTCAGAAACATAAAGCATCACTGTTGAAATAGCACCAGGACCCGCAAGCATTGGAATAGCCATAGGAATCACTCCAACCATTTCTCGTTCCAAGGATTCTTCTTTTTCTTGAGTTGTGGATTTAGTTCCTGGAGTTGATCCATAAAGCATGCTGAAAGCAACTCGAAATAAGAGCAATCCTCCTGCGATACGAAACGCTGGAATGGTGATACTAAACAATTTGAAAATGTAGGATCCAAGAAGACCAAAAACAATTAAGGTTAGAGTTGCAGCAACAACTGCTTTTGAAATAACTTGTTTTTTTTCTTCAGTAGAAAAATCATGAGTAAGTGATGTAAAAAATGATATGTTTCCAAATGGATTTACAATGGCAAGAATGCCAACAAAAATTGAGAGAACATACGCAATATCCATTGATGAGCATGAATAACTATTCCTATTTAAAGCATACTAATGTTAACGGTCAAAAGATTCTGATTTTTTTTAAAAAGATTAAAAACACATACTATATTCAAGATTATGAATAGCTATGAGTAACAATATGAATCAAAGAGAAAAAATTCTAGTATGTTCCGGTGGCGGAGCACATACTACTTCATACATTGGTCTTTGGAAGTACCTGTATGATGAGCATAATTATAGGCCAGACCGTATCGTTGGAACAAGCGGTGGAGCCTTATTTGGATGTTTTATGGCAGCAGGCATATCAAGTGAAGAAATGGAAAAAACATTTAAAAAATATAAACCATGGAAAGAGTTTCGAATTGCTCCATTACTTTGGATGGCTGATTTTTTATTTTATTGGGGACTTGTCCGTATAAAAAAAATTCAACGGTTACTGGATAAAATTTTTGATGAATTTGATGTTGATTGGAATAGTTTTTCAGAAACGAAGTTTCAATGTGTAGTAACGGATTTGAATGATGGTAAACGAAAATATATTCCACAGGATTTAGACATGGATTTATCAACCGCAATTACGGCATCTATTGCAATACCTGGCATTTTTGAACCAGTATGGGTTAAAGGATCTAATGGAGTAAAACATTGTTTTGTTGATGGTGGAGTTTGTGAGGGATATCCGGTGAAAGCTGCATTGCAGAAAGGAAGAGATAATGTTAAAATTTTTGCTATTTCTCCATTTGATGTGAGACAAAAAAGAGAATATACCTTTGAGAAAAAAATGCAGTATGCTCGAGTTCTTTATCGAACATTGCTTGATGCTAAGGGAGAAGATATGATAGATTTATTAGAACCGGATCTTGGAGATTACTATCTTCCAACAGGTTTTAAATCAGAACATGTATTAGATTTTGATTGGGAAACAGTGAAAACAAATATTAATTTAGGATATGAAACTGCAAGAGATAATCATAAAGAAATCAAAAAGTTTTTTGAGACCCCATAATCACATCTAATTTGAATAACAAATATGATATTAAATAAAATTAAATATGATAAATTATAACACTAATGTTAAAAATATAATGAGGGAAATGTATGAATTATTTTGGTATAGAAATTGGCAGAATATTAATTCGATCATCAATTCAATTTATTATTACTTTTATAATTGGAACTGTCTTATTACACCTTGCAACAGGATTGTTAGGATTTAGAAAACGTAGTTTACTAAAGGCATCAGCAACAGTACTCTTGGGGAATATTGTATTATTTTTATTTGGGTTTATTCCAGCCTTTGGACAAGTATTAGGATTAATCAGTTTTTGGTATGTTATTAAAAGAATGTATGATGTAGGATGGTTTAAATCTATAATTGCATGGCTGATGAGCATAGTTGTAGCTTTTATCATAAGTGTTATAATCCTATTTCTTCTAGGAATATCAACAATACTATTCATCTGAAATTATACCAAATATATTAACGATAAAATTAAATCATATATGTTAATAAAAAATGTAATCAAAAAACTGAAAAAAATTGTTTAGATAACTTATCTAAAGAAAACAATAGAAAATAAAGAATAGATATTAAATATCATCAAATAAGTTCATCCAACAAAATACCAGTATACATCAATATTTGAAGAAAGGAACTTACTATGTCTCTAAGACTAATTGAAATCTATGGGCTCACTGAAAAAAAAGAAAACATAGAATCATTACTAAAAAACGTTACAATATTTGGTCTATGGCAAGACCGACTACCCGATAAAAAAACGGTAACACGAATTCTCATTGATTCAGAACAAACAGAACCAGTTCTTGAAACATTAGAAGAAAAATACGAGAAAGAAACAGATTTTCGCATCATTGTTCTCCCAGTAGAAGCATCAATTCCACGACCAGATAAAGACGAAATTAAAGATCATGAAAAGAAAACAAAAGAACGATTAAGCATTGAAGAACTCTATCAAACAATCACTGAACAAGCAACCATTTCAAAAACATTTTTTTATCTTATCATTCTTGCTTCAATTGTTGCATCCATTGGATTACTATACAATAACGTTGCAGTCATCATTGGATCAATGGTAATTGCTCCACTTCTATCCCCAAGTATGGCACTTTCAGTTGCTACAACATTAGCAGATAAAAAACTTGCTCGAGAAGCATTAATAACCAGCATATCAGGATATCTCATCGCAATCATCATCGGCATTATCTTTGGTCTTTTCTTCACCATTAATCCAGAAGCATCTGAAATTTTATCAAGAACAGATGTAAACCTTATGTACATCATTTTAGCATTGGCATCTGGAATCGCTGGATCACTTTCATTTACAAAAGGCATCTCACAAGCATTAGTAGGTGTCATTGTTGCTGTCGCTTTACTACCGCCTCTTGTAACGACCGGATTATTAATTGGATCATCTTGTTGGAATCAAGCATTAGGATCATTTCTTCTCTTCTCAGTCAATGTTGTCTGCATCAACCTCTCAAGTGTAGTCACATTTTTAACACAAGGGATAACCCCAAAAAAATGGTGGGAAAAAGAAAAAGCGAAACAATCAATCCAAAAAGCAATTATCATTTGGACAAGTATGCTTCTCATACTTGCATTACTCATTTTACTATACCAATTCATATCAGGTGGACTATGAAACTTATCGATCAAAAAATTCGAAAAAATATCTTTAATTATATCCTTCAATGCATTCTAGCAACAGGGATACTTCTTTCAGCATTATTGTTTTTAAACGCATTAACTGAAACAGCACTTATCGCTTCCCTTGGAGCAACCTCATTTATTGTCTTTGCCATGCCTAAAACCTATGCTTCATCACCAAGAAGATTAATTGGAGGATACAGTATCGGCATAATCATAGGTATCATTTGTTCATATCTTGGATCACTCTTACACGATACCTCATTGTTAAATGCGTTAATTCCACAAGAATCCCCTATTGTTTTTGCAGCAATAGCTGTTGGCATGTCAATTTTTATAATGACCATAACTAACACTGAACACGCACCAGCAGCTGGCATTGCACTGGGCTTAGTCATCAACCAATGGAGTCTAAAGTCAGTATTATTCATAGTTGTTGTAATGCTAATAATGGCGACCATACGTCACCTACTTTATCCGCATCTGATAAATTTAACATCTCCAAATTTTCAAGAGTCAACTGAAACAAAAATTCGATAGGAAAACAGTATGTGACATTATAGACATTAAGAAAGACTAACAGATTAATTTTATATATGTTAAATAAGAAAGTATAACATCTATGGGAAGGTTGGAATTAAATAACCTTAGCAGACACGTAAGAAAGATAAATCATGGTAAAAACAAAAGATCGGTTCTTGCAGTAAGTGAAGTTATCGGCCATGTACTCATGCTTTTAGTTGCAGTCAGTTCAAATGCCCTCCTCTACGATTCACTTCTAGACATAAAGTATTTCGAAGAAGAAACGCATGTATCTTTAAATGCATATATTGAGGATAGTAATTCAATCATTCTTCACACTGGTGGAGAACCTATCACCTTAGAATCTGAAATACAAATAAACGTTGCAGGAAAGAAATGTGATGGAGCTTTGAGTAACTGGGTAAACGATGAAAACCAGAATGGTTACTGGAATTGTGGCGAACAATTGATCTTTCCAATCGAATATGATCTATCTACCATAAATGATTTCAGCCACATATCAATGAACGTGATAGATAATCCTACTAATTCGTTAGTTTTTGAAGGAGGAATTGCGTTAAATCCTGAAAGTGATGCAGGAGTAACAGTTTCAATCAGCAATACAAACCCAAGCATTGGAGAAGAAATAACTATTACTATAAAGGTAACAAGTTACGGGGGCGATGTAAACGGATCAAGTGATATCAATATTCATTGTCCACTACCTAAAGAACTGGAATACATAGATAGTACCTCATCACCAACTCATGGATCATACAATAATGAAACCGGGGTTTGGCGCGTAGGAACTGTTTTCGTAGGATCTCCAGCCACTTTAGAAATAAAAGCGAAAATTTCAGAAAGGGGAACTGGAGCTTTTACTCAACTAGTGTTGATCAACGATGTTTCAAACCATACTTCAAAAAACACATGGAATCAGATAAAAGAAGGATTTAAAAAAGCGATAAATGATGAAACCGCTTTTCCCCATAATGGAGTAGTAGAACTTTCATTTCTCAACTATGGCTTTAAAGAGACACCCCATGCATTAGCAGAATTAACATCAACAGTGATTACAAAAGATAATTACGATGATATATCCAGTGATCTAAGAAATTCAGCATATATCGATGGAAGTTCTCCAATGGGTTGTGGCATAAGACTGGCCACAGATATTTTATATGAATCTGAAAATTATAATCCTAATGTCCGTCAGATAATACTCTTAGTCACAACAGCAGAAGGCAATCCGGATTGTGAATGGATACCTAATAGTTATAACGCGACTCAAAAAAATATAAGTGTTGGGAAATTAAGTGCTGAAAATGCAATCAAAGATTTGAAATCAACATTAGATCTTCAAGAAAACCAAGATGAAATCAATGTCATTGTCATAAATGACGAAAAAAATGAACCAATAGAACATGTAGAAAATATTCCTTGGCTAAATCAATCTATTGCTTGGCCTCATCCTCAGATTTGGAATTACAGTGAATCTCAAAGTCCGAAAAACCCAGGATGGATTACGTATATTAACGAACAAAACCCAGGCGAATTTGAAGACCGCATCAATCTAATTTTTAAAAATTTACTTTCAGGAGTTGAAATCAACGTTCGAATTACTGATTCAACAACAATCGATCCATCACCAGAAAACGATCAATCAATCACATTAATCAAGCCTCAAATAATCGGGTAGAAAATAAAAAGAAAGAGTGAAAAATTAATTATTTTCTCCTTTAATAAAAAGCGTTTGTGTTGGAAATGCCATTTCAATTCCTTCTTTTTCAAATGCTTCTTTGATCTTAAAATTAATTTCTTGTTGAGTATCCATATACACCGGATACTCTTTAGATTGAATATAATACACGATTTCAAAATTCAAACTAAAATTTCCAAATTCCTTAAAATGAACTCGGTCCACATCCGCCAAATCAACTCCAGCAATAATTTCCTTAATCATATCCGGAATTTTTTCCAACTTAGACAACGGAGTGCCATAAATAACACCTAATCCAAATACAATACGTCGTTTCTCCATTTGTTTAAAATTTCGGATCCGCGTGGTAATCAATTCTTGATTAGAAACAACAAGTTCTTCTCCTTGCAAGGTTTGAATCCGCGTTGAAACCATTCCAATTTTTTTAACCGTTCCCATATCAGATCCAATAATCACAAAATCTCCGATTTCAAACGGTCGATCAAAATAAATAGTAAAGGCACTAAACAGATCGCTTAACACATTTTGCAAAGCAAACGCAATAGCAATACCTCCAACCCCAAGACCAACAACTGCTCCAGAAAGATTAATACCAAAAGCCCAAAGAACAAATAAGAATGCAAAAATATAAACAACAAAGTGAAGCATTCTTCGTAATAAGAAAAGAATGTGTTCACTTACATCCTTTTCACGTTCTCGTTTCCGTTCTGCATACCATGCTATCATCACATTAATAACACGAGTTACCGCAAATGAAACAAGTAAAATCTCAATAATCGAAAAAATTAACCTAATCTCAAATAAAAACGGGTTAAGAATACTAAGCGGCGTTAACGCATAATACAAACCAATAACAATAACAGCCAAATAAATCGGAAGTTTGATATTAGCAAGGATTTCATCATCAAGATTTGTCTTGGTTTTTTTTGCCCAATTGGCGAAATATCGTTCAAAAATCCTATACACAATCATACCTATGAAAATAGCTAAAATAAAATACACAGCACTAAGAACAAACTCTCCAGCTAACGGATTAGAAATACCCATTTGCTGCAGAAACTGATTAATCATTTCTGATGCATTACTTGTAAAATTCATTAAACACATGCAAAAAGAAAGGGTTATTAGTGCTTTTCGGAAAAAAATTATTGCAAAGGACCAACCACGGATTCAACAGAAGAAAGAAGAGATCCAGTAGCAATCAAATCTGAAATAAGTTTAATATCCGTATGAAGCACGCGATCCTTATCGATTTTAGGAACTTTTTTTCGAATTAACATAACAGCAGGTTGCAATGCTTTTGCAGGAGTTAACGGTTTCAAAAACTCAAGTCCCTGAGTACTAGCTACTAATTCGATAGCTAAAATAATTCGCACATTCTCAGTAATCTGAAAAAGTTTTAAGCCAGCATTTGCACCCATGCTCACATGATCTTCTTTATTTGCTGAAGACGAAATAGAATCAACACTATTCGGATGACACAACGTTTTATTTTCATTCACTAACGAAGCTGCAACATACTGCGGAAGCATCAAACCAGAATGAAGACCATGATACTTGGTTAAAAACGCAGGAAGCCCCGATAAATTTTCATCAACAAGTCGAGCAATCCGACGTTCACTAAAATCACCAAGTTCAGCTAAAGAAATCGCTAAAAAATCTAAAGCAAATGCAAGTGGTTGACCATGGAAATTACCACCAGATAGGCTTTCTTTTGAATCAGGCAACACCACAGGATTATCCGTAACCGAGTTGATTTCAGTTTCAAGCATTTTTTTAACAAAAGAAAACACATCTTTAGATGCACCAAACACTTGTGGCATACACCGTAACGTATACGCATCCTGAACTTTACCGCAATCCAAATGAGACTTATGAATCGTACTATCTTGAGTCAACTGCCATAAATTCTTAGCACACTTCATTTGACCCTTGTGAGGTCGAAGCTGATGGATTTCTTCACGGAATGCTAAATTTGTTCCTTTCAATGCTTCAAGACTAAGTGCACCAGCGATTTGGGCATGCTTTAGTAACTGTTCAGCATCATAAACAAACAAACAACCAAGCGCACTCATCAATTGTGTACCATTAATTAACGCAAGACCTTCCTTAGCCTGTAACAAAACAGGTTGTAACCCTTCTTTTTCAAACGCCTCTTTTGAAGACATCATAGTATCTTGATAAACAACGGTTCCTTCACCAATCAAACATAAACCAATATGAGCAAGGGGTACTAAATCACCGCTTGCACCTATCGAACCTTTTCGTGGAACCACTGGATGAATATGTTTATTCAACATATCAATAAGGAGTTGAACTACACAAGGTCTGATACCAGAATATCCTTTCGCAAGTGAATTAGCACGAAGAAGCATCATCGCTCGAATTACATCAACAGGTAATTGTTCACCCACACCACATGAATGACTGCGCAATAAATTCACTTGTAATGATCCAACATCATCTTCACTGATCTTTTCAGTTGACAGACTACCAAAACCAGTATTTACCCCATACACTGTTTTATGAGAATGTAACAACTTCATAACTAGTTCTTGAGATTTCATCATTTTTTCATTTGCTTCAACTGAGAGTTTCACAGGTTCAAACTCTCGAGCACAAGAAACAACATCATCAATGGTTAACAGAGAACCAGTAAGAGTTATCATCATTCATTCATCCTAATTCTTTTTCTTATTTTTAATTAATGGCGAACGCAAATCAGAATCATGTATCAAATCAATTGAATCCTGATACCCTGCATCAGCATGACGAATCACACCCATTCCAGGATCTGTTGTAAACACCCGTTTAATCCGTTCATCACTTTGCAAGCTTCCGTCACACACAACGACCATTCCCGCATGAGTGGAAAGACCAATACCAACGCCACCACCATTATGAATCTGCACATTATCAGCTCCAGCTGCAGTATTTAATAATGCATTTAACAGTGGCCAATCAGCAATCGTGTCACTACCATCCTTCATACTCTCTGTTTCCCGATAAGGCGATGCTACACTACCAGTATCAAGATGATCACGGGTGATTGCAATAGGACTAATTTTTTCTTGATTAACTAACTTATTAATTGCTAAGGCAAACTTCTTTCGATCACCATACCCAAGCCAACAAACACGGGACGGAAGTCCTTCCCAAGGCAAATATTTTTCAGCAAGATGAATCCAATTAGATAACACCTTATCATCCGGAAACATGTCAAGAACTACTTTATCCGTGGTGAGAATATCGTCTGGTTCCCCAGAAAGAGCTAACCAGCGGAAGGGACCTCGGCCAACAGAAAGCAGTGGTCGAACATACGCAGGAACAAAACCTGGGTAATCAAACGCATGATTAAGACCTGCTTTTTCAGCTTGGCCACGTAAATTATTACCATAATCAAATGCGATCGCACCATCCTTTTGAAAATCAAGAATGGCTTTACAATGATATTTCATACTCTCCATTGCATGTTTCACATACTTTTTCGGATCAGATTTTCGTAAATCAAAAGCTTCTTTTAAATTATCACCAAAAAAACCAGCAGGAACATAACCTCGTAATTCATCATGAGCCGAAGTTTGATCCGTGACCACATCTGGTTTAAAACCATTTTTTACTAAATACGGATGAGTATCAGCACAATTATTCACAACTGCAATGGAAAGCGCTTTATTATCATCTTTTGCTTGCTCAGCTAATTCCACAGCATCATCCAAATCAGTCAGTTTTTTATCACAAAAACCAGCCTTAATACGTCGATCAATCCTCTCTTCATCACATTCAACATCAACACAAACACCACCAGCCATTTTCACAGAAAGCGGTTGAGCACCACTCATACCTCCCATTCCACCAGTAAGTACAATTTTACCTGTTAAATCACTCTGGAAATGTTTTTTAGCAAGCGCTGCAAATGTTTCATATGTTCCTTGAATTATTCCTTGAGTACCAATATAACACCAAGAGCCAGCGGTCATTTGACCATACATAATTAAACCAAGTTTATCAAGCTCATTGAATTTATCCCAATGACTCCAATGAGGAACAATATTTGAATTTGCCATAAGTACCCGTGGAGAGGTTTCCCAGGTTTTGAAAACCGCAACTGGTTTTCCCGATTGAATGATCATTGTTTCATCATTTTCAAGATGTTTTAAAATATCAACAATGGCATCATAACTCTCCCAATTACGAGCAGCTTTACCTGTTCCACCATAAATGATAAGATCATCTGGAAGTTCAGCATTTTCAAGATTATTCTCAAGCATCCGTAGGATCGCTTCTTGTCTCCATCCTTTACATCGTAATTTTTTTCCTCTGGTTGCTTTGATAT
>CAZYLG010000034.1:0-16504 GCA_964648565.1 uncultured Thermoplasmatales archaeon | reverse complement strand
TCTTCATTGAACTTACCCCGGAACAAAAAGCCTATATGAAACAAACCTTGATACAGATGAAAAGAGATGGAAGAACCAAAGAGGAAGTTAGAGAAGAACTAGTTGAGTTATATGAAGGATATGGGGGAACGATACCAAATTTAACTGAGACTGAAAAGGAAGCAATCTATGACTGGGCAGTAGCAATGATTGAACAAGATTACGATATTGACCTTCCAGATCTAACGTATGAACAACGACAAATCATTAAAGACAAAAAAGAAGACATTCAAAGTATTCAAAAAGATCTTAGACAACAACTTAGACAAGCAAACCAGATTACTCGTTTCAGATTCTTTAGATATGTGAAAAGGGATTTTTCCTCCTAAACATCTTTTCCTCTTTTTTTCCAAATCCTTAATATTTTAAAGTAAAATTTTTGATGTAAGTCTAAAGATATAAAATGGAATTTAGTTTTCCAATTTACAATAAATACAAATATGAAAACCAATTTTTTTCCACCAAATCCTTTTATACTAAAAAAATATACCAATAAATGGATGTTGGATGCGCAGAGATGGTCATAATATTTTCAAAACAGATGATAGGTTATCTCGCCGCGGAGAAACTATTTACTACCTAGGAACTCTTTTTTTTGTCGCCGGCATCATCCTTATTGGATTTGCAACCGCATCAATTCTTTTTTTCCAAATTCATTATGAATCAGAGGCAAAGCTGATCACTGACACGGTTACCTACATGGGTGCTGGTCTGCTTTTTATTTCATTGGGAATTAACCTAATGTTACGGCAATCAAAAAAGGGATACTTTATTTTTTCAACAGGATTGATCTTTGCAATCATTGCCATCGTCACATTTTATCTTAATTATGAAACTAATTGGTTTTATCCAACGATAAGTTACATTTTGCTTGCTTATCTTTTAGGTTTCTTGCTTCTCATGGGAAATGCATTTGGTCATGTTACCCTGTGGATTATTCGAAAAAATCAGGGGGATGAAGAAGTAGCAGTTGATCAACCAAAAATAGAATACACAGATGAACAAATCCAAAAGGATATTGATGATGCAATCAAAAAGTCAATGAAGCAAGCAGCTGATGAACTTGATTTTAATTTAACCAGTGCTCCAACGTTTAGGGTTTCAGCTGCTGCAGATACTGAAACAATAGTGAAACGAAAAGATACTATGAATGAAACCATGGTTTTGCAACAAACTTTAAACCCTGGATCTAAGGAGGAATGGGGTGGAGCTGGAGTGGATAAAGCTTCATTGCTTCTTGCAGATACACTTAATGCTGAATCAACACAGAAAAAGGGGTTTTTAGGGTTTATACAAAGTTTTTTTACTAAAAAATAGATTTTTTTAAATCTTTTTCTCGAAATGTTTTTAAACAAGTATGCGATAGGAACTTGTAGTTATGGATGGTGATGCAATCTGGCAAAAGGATTAGATATTGGTACCATGAACATCATTTCTGCAGATAGAGATGGTGAAGATATAATTTTTAAAAGACAAAGAAATGCATTTATGCAGATAGACTCAAGCGATCTGACAAAGAACATGCTTGACACCTCGAAAGTATTGTATATCGAAGATAACGATGGTATTCGACTTCTTGGTGAGGATGCCTTTAAATTTGCAACGATTTTTGAAAAAGAAGCACGAAGACCAATGAAACACGGTATTGTAAGTCCTCAAGAAAAAGAAGCAATTCCGATCATGCAACTTATCGTGGAACGGGTCCTTGGAGATACAAAAGGAAGTAACGAAGTTTTATACATTTCAACTCCAGCTGATCCAATCGATGTAGACATGGATGTGTTATATCATAAGAAAACCATGGAAGCATTAACGAAACGCTTGAAATATGATACTCGAGTTATTGATGAAGGACTTGCTGTGATTTATTCGGAACTAGCTGATTTCAATTTCACTGGTTTGGGAATCAGTGTTGGCGCAGGTCTTACAAATGTCACTTTAGCGTATATGGCTTCTCCACTGATGTCCTTTAGTATTGGTCGAGGTGGCGATTGGATCGATGAACAAGTGGCTAAATCAACAGGGTTAACTAAAGAACATGTGACCTCTACAAAGGAAAAAGTATCTTCATTAAGTACTCATGTTGATGTTGGCAGTCCAGAAGGAGCTTTAAACATTTATTATGATGCGTTGATTTCTTATGTTATTGAGAATTTGAAAAAGAAACTTGCTCATATTACTCCGCCTGAAGTCGCGTTTCCTGTTGCAATCGCGGGTGGTAGTTCTCTTCCAAAAGGATTCTTTGAAATGTTTGAAAAGAAAATGAATCAAGCAAAACTTGGAATTGAACTTTCAAAGATTGTGAAAGCAAAGGATCCATTAAACTCCGTAGCAAGAGGGTGTCTTATTGCTGCTCAAACACAAGAAGGACAAACAAATTCAAAACCTCAACAACATCAATCAAACAAAAATAAAGATAAAACTCAAAAGGCAACTCACTAAAAAAAAGAAAAGACGAGTCCTCTCATAAGGTGAGAGTGATTCTTTTTTTATTTTCTTCTTTTCAATTTAATTTTTACTCCTTTTTGTTTTCTATATGCCTCAGGATTTTTTCCTAATAAAACACTTGTTTTAGGAAAATGCATGGCAACATCATCGATTTTATTTTTCAATTCGTGATTTTGTTGTTGCAAACATACCTTATCAATTTTTAATGATTCCTTTTCTTGTTGAAGTTGATCGATTTGTTCTTGTAATCGACTAACAATAGTGTTTTCTGAAGATTCATTAGTAATCATTACTGAAGATTCCTCATCTTTGAGGATAGTATCTTCAAAATCCTTTTTATTTTGCCTGTCTAACATTTTTTTATCAATATTTTCTTTTTGTTGCATCATATGCGATCCCATCCGCAAAAAGTGTTATATTGTATTAAGACATAAATTTTTCCTTACAAAAAAATTTGTTAAAATCAGTATCCTTATTCATGATAAACATGTTTCATCCAACCTATGATTATTGATGAGATTGTGAATAATATACTCATTTCAGTGAGCGCTACGATTATTTTATATATTGGATTTACTGTTGGACCGATTCTAACTCTCTTCTAAATCATAATTAGTTATGGGCTTCTTTGAGGATTTTTTTTCTTTGAATTCATTTTCTTTTTTTCATTTCAAAAAAGCATAGTGTATAAAAATGAGAATGCTAGTGGCCAAGTTTGGTTGTGTAGATGCAAAAAAACATTGAATTGTCCTCACTACAGAATTTTTTTCCTTTAAAGTTATCAATGATTTTACTTCTTTTTTGGGTTGTGTTCATTATTAGTTGGATCATTATTTTTTCTAGTTCTTTTTCATTATATGTTCATTTAGGTGTTTCGATTTTATCTCTTCTGGTTTCTATAGGATTAATCACGTTCATTTGGCTGTATTGGATGAAACAATTCATTTTACAGATAGGGTGGGATTTTTTAAAAACAATGAATTTATTTAAATTAATAATTATTACTATTATGATACCATTTATGATATTAATTTTATTAAGTATTTATCTTATTTTTTTTGCAGATTCATTTTCCTTTTTGCAAAATATTGCGATGATACTTATTGCGATTATTTTAATAGTTGTGGGTATTTCCTTACTTTGGAAACAATCAACGATGTCTCCTTTCCAATTTGTGAAACAATCAGATAATCCTTTTAGTTCATTTCAACAACAGGATAATCCTTGGAAATAAAAGGTCGATAATATGAAAAAAACACACAACCAAATCAAGAATATTTTCACATCATGTTTCATTCTTTTTCTATTTCTTTCCTTGACTGGTTGTTTTGAAACTCTCTCTAATTTTGATGTTGATCCAAAAGTTATGCGAGCAAATCCATATCTGAAACAAATTGATTTGGATAATGAAACATTACAAGATTATGCTCAAAATCTTATTAAAGACTGTGACACCACGGATTCTGCTTGTGTATTAAATGAGATTTACCGGCACATCGTAGAACATTATCAGTATATTTCAGATCCCGAAGATGAAGAGGTTATTCAATCTCCTTATGAAACAATAACTAGAAAAGGTGGAGATTGTGAAGATTTAACTATTCTTCTCATTTCACTTCTTGAAAACATAGGAATAAACAGTTATCTAGTATTAACTGAAACTCATGCATACGCGTTAGCAGTTGATATTGATTCATCTTCTCTTTGGCCATATGTTGAAGAATCATTAATTGCACAAGTTGAAAAAGATAATAATAAAAATATTAGACAAGTTTTTTCTGATACTATTTCATTGAATCGTAAATCAAGTTGGTACTATGGTGGAGATGGAAGTAATCTATCTGAATCCTTTGAATCACTTACGTTTACCTATGATCTTTCTTCAAATCGTCCAATTGATTTGTATGTAGTTCCATCAAAACAGGAGTTCAATGCGTTTGTAAATGATACTTCATTTACTCATTTTCCTAGTTGTCAAAAGCGAACTAGTGATCTTTCTAACGAAAATTGTTCTATGAATACGTATGGTGGAATTATTCTTCATAATCCGGGATTTAGACCAGCATCAATTACCGTTGAAATTGAACAGTATTTCAAACCATCTTTTTATCAATTATTTAAGAATAATTCAATTTCAACGTATATTATAACGGGTAAACAAAGTGTTGTACTTGATCCCACGGCAGGAGAATATGGTTATCCGGGGTATGATGCTAATGTTACTGGTGAAAAAATTGCATTTGATCCACTTACAAAAGAATATGTTTATTTAGACTAAACAATGCATTTTCCTACACTATTTATTACTTTTTTTCAATGATAATATATCATGATAATTGACTAATTCTTACAGAGGATAATGTGATTTTTTTCGTAATTCTTATCTATATAAATTATATACATATTTAGAAACTATATACGGACTTGAGAAAGTGGTACGAACTAATGGCGAATCAAACGGGGGAAATGTAAAATCGTAGATTCTTACTCAATTCTTGTCATAGGTGGAGCTGCAGCCATAGGATTGTACATGGCATGGAGCATTGGTGCTAATGATGTTGCTAATTCCATGGCATCAGCAGTGGGAGCTAAAGCTATCACGTTCAAACAAGCAGTAGTCATTGCAGGAATACTCAGTGTTATAGGGGCGGTTTTTGTTGGTGAGCATGTTGTAGAGACCGTGAAGGGTAATATTGTCGATATCTCCATGATTCCAAATTCTAGCATTTTGCTCTTAGGTTTTATCTCTGCACTTCTTGCAGCGGCTTTTTGGGTTACATTATCAACATGGTTTGAAATGCCGATTTCTACAACTCATTCTCTGATCGGAGCGCTTATGGGTTTTGGATTAATTGCGGGTGGCATAAGTTCAATACATTGGGGAAAAATAGGCTCTGTTGCTATGAGTTGGGTGCTTTCACCCGTGTTTGGCTGCGTACTTGCTTTTTTAGTGTTTAAAGTCATTGTTAAACTGATCTTTGCAAAAGATCAACCAGTTGAATCAGCAAAGATTATCGGTCCTATAATAATGGGAGTTACTGCTTTTTTGATTGTTTCATCTTTACTTTTAGATACTTCATTAAGTGAAAAAATAGGGATAACCACCGTGAATGATGTGCTGGTTTTCTCCGGAATTATCAGTGTATTAGTAATTATTATTGGATTATTATACCTTCGAAATATTCGTGCGAAATCAGTTGAGGATTATGCAACGGTAGAAGGAATCTTTCGAAAATTGCAGGTGACTACTTCTTGTTATGTTGCTTTTGCTCATGGTGCAAATGATGTAGCTAATGCTATCGGTCCAGTTGCAGCTATTATTCCTTTAGCTCAAAAAGGAGAGATGAGTGTATCAGCTCAAGTTCCTTATTGGTTACTTACACTTGGGGGTATTGGGATTGCATTTGGTTGTTTGACTTGGGGAAGAAAAGTAATGCAAACTGTTGGTCATCGTATTACAAGTTTAACGAATACACGTGGGTTCTCTGTTGATTTTGGTGCAGCTACTACGGTGTTAGTTGCTTCAAAACTTGGTCTTCCAATTTCAACGTCTCATACGGTGGTTGGTGCTGTTATTGGAGTGGGTTTAGCTCGAGGATTGGAAGCAATCGATCTTGGAATTATTAAAAAAATCATTGTGTCCTGGGTGGTGACATTACCTGTTGCTGCGGCAACAAGTATTGGATTGTTTTTGTTGTTAACAACAATATTTTTATAATGTAATGGAGGTTAAATAAGATATGGATGGAGAAGAAAAAAATCATTTTAGAGCTCCTGTAGCTGAAACGTATCGTCGGAAAACACCATTTTCACAATTATTGGATCATATGGCAAAAGTACGTGAGTGTATTGATATTCTAGGTGAAGGATTGATAAACTATTATCAAGGTGATTATCATAATTTTTCTAAATTAACCAAAAAGATTTCGGAGATAGAACATGAAGCAGATCTGATTAAAAGTAATCTAAGAAATCATTTACCTAGTTCATTATTTATGCCTGTTGATAAAGGAAAATTCATGTGGGCGATTCGGGAACAGGATGCTATTTTGGATCATGCAGATAATCTAGTTCACATGCTTAATATGAGGCGGACTAAGATTCCTGAAGAATTACAACCACTGTTTATTTCTCATTCAAAAAAAGTGATGAAAACTGTTGGTGCTATGGAAAAAGCAGTTGAGAATATTAAAGATTTAGTGGAAACTAGTTTTGTAAAAAGAGAACGAGAGCAAACGAAAGAATTCATCTATAAGGTTCATGAACTTGAATATCAAGCTGATAAGAAAAAATATGAAATGACAAAAGGAATATATGAATTAGAAAAGGATTTAGCACCAATGGATGTGTATCATCTATTAAAAATCGCTGATTGGGTTGATGATATTGCAGATCATGCTGAGAATGTTGCGGATTGGTTACGAGCAATGATTGCCAAATAACAAAACAATTTTCTTTTTTTTTACATTTCTTGAACGAAAAGAATAGGGATTGTTTTTGGTTTTTCTTTTTTTCGTTGTTTTTTTGCCATTGATATCAAAAATTATTCTATTTTAGAGAGTATATAATGTTTTTGTTTTTAATCAAAATAGTTCAGTTTGGATGAATTATACTTTATAGATCATATTTTTTAGATCTTTTCTTGACCAATAAGATGATTAATGACTGTTTCAGAAATATCCTCAGCGTACTCTCCAATTCTTCTGATACTTTCCACTATATAACCAAGTGAGATTGCAACAGCAGCTTCTTGTTTCAATGCGAGTTTATCGATGTCCTCGCAAAGGCTTTCTAGTTCTTCGGAAAGATCAATGGTTTCATTTGCTTCTTTTATTTCTTTTTTGGTAAACGCTCCAATACTCTTATTCAAAAGCGTTAATGATTTACCATTGCCATATTCTACTTTTTGTATGATGGCATCATCAATATGATTATCTAATAGAAGAATGACGTATTCTGCAATTCGATTGACGTGGTCTCCAATTCGTTCTAAAATACGGCTGATTAAATACGAAGTTGTGGCAGTGTCTACGGTAATGCCCATTTTTTCAACAAAGTTCACATTTTGTTGGATGATTCGATGTTGTCGTGCTACTAACCAGTGTAATCTGTCGATTTCACCATCTCTTTTGATGACATCTTCAGCTAAATTTTTGTCATGGGTTTTTAGTGCCGTAGTTGTGTCCTCATACATTCCTTTGACGATGATATGCATTCTTTTTATGGTTCGATGAAATGGCATCTCTGAAGGATTAAGTAGGTCTTTGACTGTGATTGTAGTATCTGTTTCTTCGACGACTTCTTGTCCGATAGTTGTTTGAATGAATCGTCTTATAGTGCTTCGAGTTTTTGGTTGGATCCGTGGTTTTGATTCTATAGTGATAGCATTAAATCCTGCAATGTATGCACCGATGAGTTTTCTGAAGAGAAATGATTGTTTTGCACCATTTTCAACTTTGAATTTAATACTTCTCTTTGTTTGTTCTTTGTCCATTTTTGGTGTGACAAGTAAGGTGCCATCTGGTTGTTGTAACAGACCAATAGGATCGTTTTTTCCGATATTAACTGTTTTCACCCATTCTTTAGGAAGTGTTATTATATATGATGAGCCACCGGTCATCTGAACTCTGCGTATTTCCATGTTGTTTTCCCCCATAGATAAATTTTAATATAAGTCAATATATGATTAGTATTACATTTTTAAATCTTTCTATAGGTCTCTATTCTACTATATATTCTATATATATCAATATAGTATATGTAGATAAACTATATAACAAAAAGTGCATGTTTGCGGCAAATGATAACCATGAACGGGGGAAAAAAAATTAACCTCAATAAAACGCTGGTAATTATTACGCTTATCGCTCTTGCAGCAACTGCACTAAGCGGATGCACGGAAACAACTGATGAAGAAAAAACAACAGTTACCATAAAGGGATCTTCAACGGTATTACCAATAGCTGAAACATGTGCTGAAGAATTCATGAACGCAAACCCAAATATTCAAATCACAGTTTCAGGTGGAGGATCATCTGTTGGAATAAAATCTGTAGCAAATGGAGAAGTTGACATTGGGGATGCATCAAGAAATGCAAAACCAAGCGATGTTGAAAACATCGAGGGCGTAGAATTCTCTGATCTAGTTGATAATGTAGTAGCATACGATGGAATAGCTGTAGTAGTAAGCTCAAATGTGTATGAAAACGGTGTAACTGAATTAACAATGGATCAAATCTATAAGATTTATACTGATGAGATTAGTAATTGGAACGAACTTGGCGGCCCAGATCTTGAAATATTTGTCAATGATCGAGCATCAACTTCTGGAACAAGAGCAACCTTTGTTGAATTAATTGTATCTGATTCGGATGAATCATTAGAAGATTTTGAAGATGACGGTGGTACACTTGCAATAGACAACGTTAATCAAGAAAATGCTAATGTCGTCTCCCAGATAACAGGTAATCAAAATGCCATTGGCTATGTGGGTCTTGGATATGTTGACGAAGAAACGTGTCCTGCAGTAGCAGTTGATGGAACAATTCCTTCAACGAACACGGTAAAAGACGGATCCTACCCTATTTCCAGAAGCCTTCATATGTACACCCTAGGAGAACCCACGGGATTAGTTAAAGAGTTCATTGATTATGTACAAGGTGAAGAAGGTCAAAAAATTGTTGAAGAAGAAGGATTTATTCCAATCCTATAAATAAGTTCAACAAGCGAATTAAAATTAGAAAAATATCACATAAAAGAGTGAATTTTTATGCTGCTAAAAAGAACAATAAAGGAGGATTTCATAAAAACCTTCTTTCTCATACTAGCAGCAGTCTCTATTTTTATTGTTTTTTTTGTAATTTATTTTTTATTTAGTGAATCTCTTCCTGCATTCCAAGAGTACGGATTTAGTATTTTTGGAGATGAATGGAGTGTTCCTCGTGAAGTGTATAAAATTGGTGCAGCTCTTTTTGGTACTGCTATTGTAACTATAGGAGCGATGATTATTGCTATTCCTCTTGGTTTGGTCGTAGCAATCTATCTTTCAGAAATTGCGCCGCTCTACGTAAGAACCTTTTTAAAACCAATCATTGAATTGTTAGCAGGAATACCTTCAATTGTGTATGGTTTTCTTGGTGCTACTATTTTAGTTCAATACTTACAACCAACTTTTGATCTTTTAAAAGGGATTTCTCTTTTTGCTGGTTCTCTCGTCCTTGGAGTGATGGCCCTCCCAATAATTATTAGTATTTCAGATGATGCATTAAAAGCAGTTCCCAGAGATTTAAAAGAAGCATCTCTTGCCCTGGGTTCAACAAAATGGGAAACAATTAAAAAAATAACATTTCCAACAGCAATCTCTGGAATTTCAGCTGCTATCATTATGGGAATGGGTCGAGCAATAGGCGAAACCATGGCTGTTTCATTAGTGGTCGGGAACATCATGCATATACCTGTTCCGCCTTTCGATATTTTTGAATCTGGATCTACTCTTACTTCAATAATTGCTCTTGAGATGGGTGAAGCAACTGGAATCCAAACCCATTCATTATTCGCTTGCGGTGTCATTTTATTCATAATAGTTGGATCTATGAGTGTTGTTTCAAATATTTTAAAGGAAAGAGTTGAAAAGAAATATAAAGGAGGGTGAGAGATGGATTGGTTAATAGCAAAAAATCAGGTCGTTTCATTTGTGAAACATCTAATGGATAAAGAAAGATACACACCAAAAACCGTTTTAGCATCTATTACCATTGCCTACTCAATATTGTTAATTTCAATTGGATTTATTTCAACGGTTCTTAACATTTACATTGGAGATGAATTACTAAGGATTTTACTTATCATTATCTCTTTTCTGTTTGTCTTACAATGTTTTTATGCATTTGTAAAATCAAAAATTCGATTAAAATTAATATCAATGATTATTTTTACCGTTTTATTAATATTATTCTCTTATTATATGCCTAACCTTCCGCCATCATATGATCTCCGGCCATACGAAATGAGCGCAGCATTATTAAAATTTTTAATCGTGTCACTTTTCCTTATAATCATTGGTATTATAAGCGTTAATTATAGTTTCAAATTCCTTTATGATTTTGGCAGAAAATCAAAACAGTACGGTGCATATTTCATTCTCATTCTATCGGTTATATTCGTATTATACCCTCTTTTCATCATAATTAGTACCATCATAATGAATGGAGTTGGTGGAATCACTTGGGAATTTCTAACTCAAGACGTTAGTAGACATGGTGCAAAAGGAGGTATCGTAAAAAATATCATCGGCACGATAAGTCTGATAATTGGTGTAGCTGCTTTAGCCTTACCTCTAGGAATCGGAGCTGCAGTATATCTTACGGAATATGCTAAAGGTGGAATCATTGTACGAATAATAAGGATAACCGTTGATATATTACAGGGGATACCCTCTATCGTGTTTGGATTATTCGCATATGCATTACTTGTATCAATCTTTGGTTTTTGTTTATTGAATGGAATACTGGTGTTGACTTTTTTAACACTACCAATAATTATTAGAACATCAGAAGAGGCAATTCTTTCTGTCCCTAAAAGCATACGAGAAGGAAGTTATGCACTTGGAGCATCAAAATGGCAGACAATTAAAAGAATAGTACTCCCTCCAGCGTTACCTGGAATTATCACAGGTGGTGTTCTTGGTCTTGGAAGAGCTGCGGGGGAAACCGCTCCGATTCTGTTTCTTGGTGCTGTATTTATTGGAGCACCAGCAGTCCCTGATTTATTTGCTCCGTTTCAGGCATTACCGTATCATTTACTTCAATTAATCTATTATATAGGTGCATATGAGGTAGAACAAAATGCGTGGGCAACAGCATTTTTACTGCTTTCAATAGTATTAGGATTGAATGCAATTGCTATAATATTAAGGGAAAAATTTAGAGTTGAATTTTAAATCTTTTAGAGGACCAAATCATGAGCAATAAAACATCATTAAAAATGCAAGTAAAAAACCTTGATCTCTGGTATGATACCAAACAAGCATTAAAAAAAGTAAACATGCCTGTTTATAAAAATAAGATTACTGCTATCATAGGTCCATCAGGATGTGGGAAATCAACATTGCTTCGCTGTCTTAACCGAATGAATGATATTATCGATAAATGCCGCGTTGAAGGTGAAGTAATCCTTGACGATAAGAATGTGTACAAAAAAAGTTATGATGTAGTGGAATTACGAAAAAGAGTAGGCATGGTCTTTCAAAAACCAAATCCGTTTCCAAAAAGCATCTATGAAAACATTGCGTATGCACCAAGGATTCATGGAATAAAAAAGAAAAAAACACTTGATAGTATTGTGCAACAATGTTTAAAAGATGCATTTATTTGGGAAGAAGTTCATGATCGAATGGAAGCATCAGCCATGGGCCTTTCTGGTGGTCAGCAACAACGATTATGCATCGCACGAGCTCTTTCTATTGAACCTGATATCATCCTTATGGATGAACCATGTAGTGCACTTGATCCGATAGCGACAGCTAAAATCGAAGAACTGATGCGGGTTCTCGTTAAAGATTACACTGTAGTAATCGTAACCCATAACATGCAACAAGCAGCTAGAGTAAGTGATTACACGGCATATATGTATCTTGGAGAATTAATCGAATTTGGGGAAACAGAACAAATCTTTGAGAATCCTCAAGAAGAACTCACAGAAAAATATATAACTGGAAGATTTGGATAAAAACGTAAGGAGAGAATGGAAGGAATGGTTGAACAATTTCACAATGAATTAGATGAATTAAAGAAAAGAGTGGTGAAGATGGGCAATCTTGCCCAGGACATGCTGAAAAAATCAGTGAAATCTTTAAAAGAAAAAGATACGAATCTTGCAAGAGATGTGTTGAGTTGCAAGAACAAAATAGCTGAAATGGATGAAGAAATTGAACAAGACGCATTAAAATTATTAACCTTGTTTCAACCCATGGCAAAAGATATGCGAGAGATGGCTACAATTTTAAAAATGATTACATACCTAGCTCGGATTGGAAGATATGGAAAAGATATTGCAAGTATTACCTTGGAGATTTCAGAAAAACCACATGTCAAAGAACTGGTAAGCATTCCATATATGGCACGGGAAGTAGATAGCATGATTAATGATGCGTTAACTGCATTTGAAAATGAGGATGTTGAAACTATTGATGGATTCACTTCTAGGGAAAAAACAGTGGATGAACTGCGGTATTCAATTTTCAGAGAATGTTTGACTTACATGATGGAAGATTCAAAGACCATCAAACGATGTGCTCGTTATATCATGGTAGCTCGATATCTAGAGCGATGTGGCGATCATGCTGTGAAAATGGCTGAAAAGATTTTTTATATGGTTACTGGAGAACATATTGATTTAGATCCGCCAGGGCCATCAAGTGAATGTGAATTGGATTATTAATGATGCTTTGGAGAACACATGAGTAAGAAACAGGTTTTATTCATTTGTACGCATAATTCATGTCGATCTCAAATGGCAGAGGGACTGTTAAATCAGTATTGTGAAGAAGGTTTTAAAGCATCTAGTGCTGGTGTGAAACAAACTCGTGTGCATCCTTTAGCAATTCAAGTGATGGATGAGATTAATATTGATATGTCTCAACACCGATCAAAACTTATTGATGAGTTCAAAGATACTAAATTTGATTATGTGGTCACGGTTTGTGATCATGCAAAGGAAACCTGTCCATTTTTCCCAGCAAAAAAAGTACTTCATAAAAGATTTTTTGATCCTGGAAGAATGAAAGGAACACAAGAAGAAAAGCTGAATGCGTTCCGAAACGTTCGTGATGAAATCAAAGAATGGATTATAGATTATTTTTGTACGACAGAATAAGACTTGTAAAAAGATTTTGATGGATTTATTTTTATTGCAATGCTCTTGATTAAAAATTGATTTTATTTATTTTTGTAATATTTTCAAATCCCACTAAGTAGTGGATAAACAATATTTAAATATCGAAAACCGTTATCGAAAACCGATAATAATGGTTGAACGTAAAATATTGCTTGCATTCATCCGCATTCACATCTTACATCATGCTACGTATGATAAAAATGGAATATATGGATCGGGCATGATCAATGAACTTAAATCTCATGGATACACGATCAGTCCAGGAACCCTTTATCCTATATTTCATTCCATGACAAAAAACGGATTATTAACTGCTACCAACAAAATAGTTAATGGAAGACAACGAAAAATATATACAACCACAACAAAAGGAAAACAAACCCTGAACAAACTTATTTCATTTATAAATGAACTTTCCAGAGAGGTGACCACTGATTTCAATACTTCAAATTGAACATCTTTCAAAAACCTTACAAAAAACACCAATACTAAAAGATATCTCTTTTGATATTAAAAAAGGAGAAATTGTAACTATTGTAGGACCATCAGGTGGTGGAAAAACAACACTGCTTCGTTGTATCAATCGCTTGATAGAAGCAGATCAAGGATCAATTTTTTTCGATCAAAAACCTATCACTAAATATTCTCCACCAGAATTACGAAAAAACATGATTCTTGTACATCAAGAAAGCATTATGTTTCCCGGAAGCGTTTATGAAAACATTAGTTTCGCATTAACAATCCATAACATCAATGATGAAAACCAAATCAAAAAAAGCCTTATGGATACCGGATTGTCTGAAAAATTCTTAACAAAAAATGCTCAACAACTTTCAGGTGGAGAAAAAAAACGAGTATCTCTTGCTCGGGCTCTTGCTCTTTCACCTAAGATACTCCTTCTCGATGAACCAACTGCGGGAATAGATCCAAAAAATATACAAACTGTTGAACAACGAATAATCACGTTTAGCAAACAACGACATCTCACTGTTCTTTGGGTCACCCATGATGTAGAACAAGCAAAGAGAGTAAGTAATCGCATTGCAAATCTTAAACAGGGTATCATAACAACAATAACCACACCAGATCAATTTCACTGGGAGGAGGCATACTAACCATGGGTATACCATACACTCCAGTTGAAGGATTATACATTTTACTTGCAGTTTCAAGCTTACTCGTTCTTGTAATCATTTTATCATTTTACAAAAAAGTAGGAATCGGCAAAGAGTTCACCTATGCTATTATAAAGGGTGGGGGACAACTGGTTCTTATTGCCTTGTTTCTCACTTTTTTATTTCAAACAGATCTTTGGATTCTCCTTATCTGGATTCTCCTTATCACCATGATACTTGTTGGAGGATATACCAGTGCGAAACGAGCAACTCATATGCCCAAAGCTTTTCAAATCACTACTCCTTCAATTCTTGCGGGGGCAACAACTGCTCTTTTTGTTTTAGCTCTTTCAAAAGCAATGCCGCTTCAACCACAATACATTATTCCACTTGCCGGAATGGCCTTTGGTAATTCCATGTCTATTTGTTCCCTTTCCTTAGACCGACTTGTTCGAGAAATCAAACTCAACCGAACCGGTATTGAATCAATGCTTTCTCTTGGTATTCCGAGTAAACAAGCAATGGAAGAATATAATCGCTTAAGCATTCGTGCTGCACTCATTCCAACTATTGATCGATTGAAAACACTTGGGATTATCTTTATCCCGGGTGCTATGGCTGGTCTTCTGATTGCAGGAACTGATCCTCTTGTTGCGGCCGAATATCAAATCATTGTGTACTTGATGATTGTGGGTGGAGGGATAATTTCTGCGATGACTGTTGCAATGCTTGCTCGAAAAAAAATATTTACTGAGTATGAACAACTCGCTGAATGGCTTTACAAGGATTAACAAAAAAAAGGTTTACTCATACATTTTGACAATATTTGCATGAACTGGTACTTGCATGGATGAAGCAATAGGATTACATTTCGATCTCAATAGATACACAATGGGACGAATCTTTGTTTCAGAAAACGATTCGTAATTAGCCATTCCTTTACAAATGAAAAGATC
Organism: uncultured Thermoplasmatales archaeon; assembly: GCA_964648565.1. Lineage (GTDB taxonomy): Archaea > Thermoplasmatota > E2 > DHVEG-1 > DHVEG-1 > EX4572-165. The sequence continues at coordinate 1,053 of CAZYLG010000034.1, read as the reverse complement.
TGCAACACCCATTTCATTTTTTAACTCATCTGGTAATAAATCCAGATCAATACCAACAGCAAATCCACCCGTAGTAAAGATATTATCCACAATGGTATCAAAACCTAATTCTTCTGCATCCTTCATGGTTGCATCACTTAGTACCGGTTCTCCTTTGACGACTAAACTGATTGAAAGATGAGGAAACATTTTTTTCATTTCTATAATGACCAATTTATCAAAAACGATTTCCCCAGAATTATCCGTAAAATAAAGAATTGACTTACTTTTCTTAAGTAATGAAAACAATTTTTCAGAATCATCATAGCCAAAACCTTCATCAAAAATTTGATCAAAGATTTGTTTTAACTCTTCAGGATTTTTACTTGCTCCTTTTATCCCAAAATCAAGAGTGTTTCCCACAATGGATGCAAGAATCGCGGTTTTCAACGGATGTTTAGCATGCTTAATACGTTTTTTAACTAATGGAATAAGAGAAGTTGCAATCTGATTACTTTGCTTTTTTAACTCCTTGTAAGGATCAGAATTTTTGAGAAGATCATATGTTTTTTTATGTACTTTTGTTGCAATCACGGCACTACATTTAGATGGATCGTACAAATCTCCAAGCATATCACAAGCATTTTTGATAACCTTGGTTTGCACTTGTTTATTATCTGTGCTTTGTTTTGATTCAAAGATAATCCTGTTCAATAAACAGGGAACACAAGTTGGTGTAATCTTCATAGATATCGGCAACCAATCAAGACTATTAGAGTATTACGATACCATGTTCACTTATCAAAAGAAGATTAGAAAATTTTTGTAAAAAAACAAAAGGTTTAAACCATGTTCATATTTAGTTAGTAGTGGTTGGTTGGAAGAGAGAGGATGTATGGGACGATATCGAAAAAAACCATATAAAAAACAACAAACGGATATCTATCATCATAAAGCCATAGAGGATGAAATAGAGGATGAATTGGATTTATTTTATGACCAAAACAAAGAGGAATCAATATTATTTCTCGATGAAGAACCGATGTTCCTTGACGATGAACCCCGAATTGTTAA
>CAZYLG010000033.1:0-16664 GCA_964648565.1 uncultured Thermoplasmatales archaeon | reverse complement strand
TCCATTTACTGCTTAACTGGGATTGGATCGTGTGTATGACAAAAAAATGTATATTTCGTTAAATTGTGTATCTAAGTGAAATGGAGACATTTTGTTTTTCAAAAAATATTTTTTTAACCCAATAGTATTTAAATAATAAAAGTTTGATAATAAATATAATGAAACTTCAGAGTTCTTTGAGATATATACCTTGTTTTGGTGTTGTCCTAGTTTTATTACTAATGAGTTTTTCTTCTTTGGTGGTTTCTGATGAAGCTGTTTTTTCTCAGGTTGATGAGGAAATTAGGCGTAATATTGAGTTTTTTTGTTATTCAGATTCAGTTGATTCCATGAATGGTAAATCTCAGTTGATGCTTCAGCAATTCCAAGAATCCTTGATGAGTTCTGGAGATACTTTGGTTCATTCTGAGGAATCAACCTTGAAAAATCAAGAGGTGTGGTCCTTGAATTCATATAATGTGGATAACTTGGTTAATGGTTCTTTGTTTGATCCGAAGGATACGCCATGGCCGATGAAATGTCATGATAACCGGCATACTGGTCTGAGTCCGTATAGTACATTGGAGAATAATGGTGCGGAACTGTGGAGGTTTAAAATGAAGCCAGTTGAGGGTGGTCCAGTGATTGATAATGATGGTACTATATATTTTGGTGATCTTTGGGCTAATTTTTATGCGTTGAACACGGATGGTCAATTAAAATGGAAATTTGATGATTTTAACTTGGGCGGTTCAATAACTTCGTCTCCTGTGATTGGTGAGGATGGTACTATTTATGTTGGTTCTTGGGATCATTTTTTTTATGCGTTGAACCCGGATGGCACATTGAAATGGCGAGTTGAACTTGGGAGAACAATAACATCTTCTCCAGCAATTGGAGATGATGGTACGATTTATACCGGTACCATGGGAAATAAGATTTATGCGATATATCCAAATGGGACAGTAAAATGGGAGTACAAAACAGGTAGTGATATTATTGGCGATCCTGCGATCGGTGATGATGGTACAATCTATATTGGTTCTTGGGATACCTATTTGTATGCGATGAACACGGATGGCACATTGAAATGGCGGTTTAAAACCGACAATCATATCAAAGGGCCACCATCTATCGCGGATGATGGTACCATCTATATTGGCTCCTATGATGATTATCTTTATGCATTGCACCCTGATGGGAGTTTGAAATGGCAATGTAAAATAGGATATGGAGCTGAAACGAATCCGTCGATCGGTCCAGATGGCACTATTTATGTTGGAGGGGAAAAGTTGTATGCGATTAATCCAGATGGGACCGTGAAATGGACATTTGATCTTGGAGAAGATCAGGATATTTTCCAGTCGTCTCCCGCGGTATCGGCAGATGGCATTATTTATGTTGGTACAAATATTGGGGAGGTAGATGGTGGTGATATCATTGCAGTGAATCCTGATGGAACCTTACGATGGCGACATCGAATATCTAATTCTGGTTGGGTAGATTCATCACCATGTATCGACGCGAATGGTATTGTATATATTGGTTCCACTGAGATGAATGAAACAAATTCTATAGGACATCTTTATGCGTTTGGCCCTGGAGAAGAAAATAATCCACCAGAAAGCCCGACCATTCAGGGCACTACAAATGGAAAAACCGGTGAAACATACACGTATACGATCAGTGGGACTGATCCTGATAATGATATGATCTCCTTTTTCGTTGATTGGGGAGATGGGTCTGATAGTGGTTGGCAGGGACCATATTCTTCAGGAACCAGTATTGAGTTATCGCATTCTTGGTCGGAAAAAGATTCTTACATTATTAAAGCCAAAGCTATGGATTCTGAGGGATCTGAGAGTAACTGGGCAACACTACAGGTAAGTATGCCAAAGAATAAGGATGTGTTTGATTCATTACTAGCACGTTTCTTTCAAGCGTATCCATGGTTGTTTTCATTAATAGAACATCTTTTGTGAATTTTTTCAATCTGTTAAAATTATTATATATAAAAATTATGCAAAAACTTTTTATATTAATTCTCATAAGTGTATTAATTGTGAAACGTGCTTATGCCTGGACGTAGACATGGCCGACGAGGAAGAAATCGTGGGAAACGATGGATCGATCAACTCCCTGAATACCATCAACCCAAACAAAGTCAACCGTTACAACCTAATTCTGTGTGTCTTACACCTGTTGAAATCGAGATACTCAGACTCATTGACCTAGAAAACATGACCCAACAAGAAGCAGCATCTCGAATGGGAGTTTCCAGAAAAACATTGTGGAACGATCTACAGAAAGCCCGACGGAAAGTGGCTCATGCACTCGTTCATGGTCATCCCATCTGCGTTGCAGGTAGAGACTACAAAATAAGAAATCAATTTGGAGGTGAATAAAAAATATGCCAAGTGGAGATAGAACAGGACCTGAAGGATATGGTCCACGAAGTGGAAGAAGTTTAGGCTACTGCAGCGGATATGATAGTCCCGGATATACCAAAGGAATTCCTCGTGGTGGCCAAGGTTTCGGACGAGGATTTGGAAGAGGACCAGGTAGAGGATTCGGTCGTGGTTATGGTTGGGGACGCGGTCGAGGATACCATCCTTATCCAGATGATCAGTATTATCCAAACCGGTATCCAAGAGAACCATATTCAAATCTCAGCAAAGAAGATGAAAAACATTACTTACAAGATCTGGTCAAAAACCTGGAAAACGAACTGAAAAGCATTAAAAGCAGGTTAGAAGAACTTGGAAAGAAAAACGATAAAGAAACCCCATAAAAACTATTACTAGGGTTTCTTTACCATTTTTTAATTGGATTTAATAGGTATTGAGAGGAGATCGTACCGGTATGCAACAAAAACAAATGGAAGAACAAAAAAAACAACAAGAGGCTATTAAGAAGAATCTTAGTCAGATTAATCAAGTTATCGTGGTATTGAGTGGAAAAGGAGGAGTGGGAAAAAGTACGGTTTCAACTAATTTAGCACTCACTCTTGCTCAACAAGGCCATAAGGTTGGGCTTTTAGATAGTGATATGCATGGCCCGACCATTCCAACCATGCTTGGTCTTGGAAACACGCGGATCATGCAATCATCAGATGGATTAAAACCAGTGCAAGCTACAGAGAATTTGAAAGTGCTTTCCATGGGATTTCTCATCAAAAATCAGGATGAAGCAATTATCTGGCGAGGACCAATGAAGATGGGTGCTATCAGACAGCTCATCGGTGATTTCAACTGGGGTCCACTTGATTATTTAATCATTGATCTGCCACCGGGAACCGGTGATGAACCATTAAGTATCGCTCAAATCATTCCAAAAATAACTGGTGCTATCATTGTTACCACTCCTCAAGATGTTGCACTTGTCAGTGTTCGCAAATCAATCACGTTTGTGAATAAATTAAAAATTCCAGTCATTGGAATCATTGAGAACATGAGTGGGTTTACTTGTCCACATTGTGGTAAGAAAGTAGATATTTTCAAGACCGGTGGAGGTAAAAAAGCAGCTGAAGACTTCAATCTTTCATTCCTTGGAGACATTCCACTTGATCCTACTATTGTTGAAACTGGAGATAGTGGAACGACCACTATGATGAAAGATTCAACGTTGACTACTTCATTTGAAAAGATTGCTGAAAATGTGAAAAAAAGTATTAAAGAACAGGAGGAAAAAGAATAATATGCCTGGTGGAGATGGAACAGGACCTGCGGGTCAGGGACGAGGATATGGTCAAGGCAGAGGCGGTGCTGGACGTGGTTTAGGCCGAGGTGGCGGCACTGCGGAAGGTCCTGGTGGACGATGCCGATGCCCTAATTGTGGTCATACTGAACCGCATCAACTTGGCACTCCGTGTTATCATCGGAAATGCCCGAAATGTGGTGCTCCCATGACCCGAGCGTAAATAACGCTTGTTAATGGCAATAGTTATTAAAGAGAGATGAATTCGGCCACATCATAGTGACTATTATGAAAATAATTATAACTGCAACAGAAAAGGATCTTAACGCACCAGTGGATCCTCGTTTTGGACGATGCCAATACTTTATCACTGTTGATTCTGAAACCCTTGAGTTTAACGCATTAGAAAACGATCAAAAAAACGCGATGGGCGGAGCAGGCGTACAAGCTGCGCAAACCGTTGCCAATGAAAAAGTAGATGCGGTTATCACTGGAGCAGTTGGCCCTAATGCATTTCAAACATTAAAAGCAGCGAATGTAAAGATATTTACTGGTGCAACAGGGACTGTGAAAGATGCAGTTGATGCATTCAAAAATGGATCATTAGAAGAAACTGATATGTCTACGGTTGGGTCTCATCATGGCATGGGTGGCGGCCGTGGTCGTCGAAGATGAAAAGTGATTATTATGAAAGTTGGAATTCCATCAATGGGAGAAAAAGGCTTAGATGAACAAGTCGGTCAACACTTCGGCCGAGTAACTCATTATACCATCGTTGATCTAGAAACTGATGATGTTAATGTCATTCCTAATACCAGTCATCACATGGGCGGAACTCTTGAACCACCTGAACTCTTAAAAAAAGAAGGAGTGTGTGTGATGCTTTGTTCTGGTCTAGGTAGACGAGCCATTAATCTTTTCGAACAAATGGGTATTGATGTTTACGTTGGAGCATCTGGAAAAGTCCGTGATGCAGTCACAGCGTATAAACAAGGTAACTTACAGCAGGCAACCATGGCTGATGGTTGTCAGGAACACACCTTTGGTGGACATCACCATCATCACTAATCTCATTTATCTCATTTTTATTTGAATAATAATAGGAGGCATAAGTAGATATGCAGACTCATCTTGATTGTATCCCTTGTTTTTTACATCAATCACTTGAAGCCGCACGCATGGCAACCAGTGATGAAAAAAAACATGAAGAAGTAATGAAAAAAGTCATGGATCATTTACAGACCATTGATTTTACCGATTCACCACCTGAAATCTCACAACATGTTCATCATATTATTCGTACGGTTACAGGCAATACCGATCCATATATAAAAGTGAAACAAGAAGCGAATCAACATGCAAAAAAACAATATCCTACATTAAAAAAAATGGTTGAACAAAGCGATGACTCATTGTTGATGGCTGCAAAACTTGCTATTATCGGAAATGTGATTGATTTTGGAACCATGAATCGAATGAATGTAAAAGACATGGTTGAAAACATTGCGCATAAACCATTTGATGATGCGGGTTATGAACTATTTAAACAACGAGTGAATGAAGCAAAAACAATCGTGTACTTATCAGATAACACCGGTGAAATCTTTTTTGATCGGCTTCTTCTTGAACAATTAAACGATGAAAAACGGCATATTACCTATGTTGTGAAACAGTATCCAATTATTAATGATGCAACAAAAGATGATGCATTATATGCTGGTATAGATGCATATGCAGATATCATCGCAGGTGATAAAGATGCAACATATTCAGCTCCAGGATTAGTCCTCTCAAATATGTCTTCTGAGTTAAAAGAGTTAATTAAGAATGCGGATCTGGTGATATCTAAAGGCCAGGGAAATTATGAATCACTGAGTGAATCTGACCGTGAACTCTTTTTTTTATTAATGGTAAAGTGTCCGCTTGTTGCATCTAACATTGGAATTGATGTTGGAACCATGGTATTGAAGGCGAAAACATGAAGATTGCTATTGCCAGTGGAAAAGGAGGCACGGGGAAAACAACCGTAGCAGTTAATTTAGCATTAAGTGCACATAATGCGCAATTGTTAGATGCTGATGTTGAAGAACCTAATGCAAACTTGTTTTTACATACTAATTTTTCAGAAGAAAGAAAAGTAACGGTTTCTGTTCCTGAAATCAATAAGGATCGATGCACGTATTGTGGAGACTGTAGCAAGTTTTGTGCATATAATGCGCTTGCTGTGGTTCCTAATAACGTGCTTGTGTTCGCTGACTTGTGTCATTCCTGCAAAGGATGTGAACTCGTTTGTCCAGTTGATGCAGTGGGTTGGCGGAATCGGGAAGTTGGCATGCTTCGAAGAGGAGAAAAAGATAGAGTTTCTGTTGTTGAAGGAGATTTGAACTTAGGTGAAAGTCAAGCGATTCCGGTTATTAAAGCAGTGAAACAAGAAATTGATCCAGATAAAACCGTAATTATCGATGCGCCACCAGGAACGTCTTGCCCGGTGATGGAAGCAATTGAGGATAGTGATTATGTTCTATTAGTAACCGAGCCTACACCGTTTGGCCTTCATGATTTAAAACTTGCTGTTGAAGTCGTTCGACGAATGAAACTTCCATTTGGAGTGGTAATAAACCGTGATGGAGTTGGTGATAAACGAGTTGAATTATATTGTCAACAAGAGGAAATCCCAGTTTTACTAAAGATTCCACATAACACCCGGATTGCTTCATTGTATTCAGATGGACAGCCGTTCGTTAATCATATGCCAGAGTTAAAAAAAGATTTTCAAGGATTGTTAAATCGAATTAAACAGGAGGTTTCTTCATGAAACAAGTAACCATTATCAGTGGTAAAGGAGGCACGGGGAAAACAACGATTACTGCAGCATTTGCCGCCTTAGCTCGTAATGCAGTTCTAGCTGATTGTGATGTTGATGCAGCGGATTTACATTTGATTTTAAAACCCGTTGTGAAAAAAACAGTAGGCTTTCATGGCCTTCCAGTTGCTACAATTGATGAAGAAAAATGTATCAAATGCATGGAGTGTGTTACTCATTGTCAGTTTGATGCGATCACAGACGATATCACTGTGAAATATGAAGCGTGTGAAGGCTGTGGTGTGTGTGAACTGGTGTGCCCTGTTAATGCGGCAACAATGATTCAACGTGATTCGGGATTATTGTATGAATCTGAAACCCGGTTTGGCCCCATGGTTCATGCACGGTTGAATACTGCTGAGGAATCTTCTGGGAAACTTGTTACTGAAGTGCGTCATCATGCTGAAGCTGTCGCTAAACATAAAGAAAAAGACATAGTCTTAATTGATGGTCCACCTGGTGTTGGTTGCCCGGTGATTAGTGCGATTACTGGTGTTGACTTAGTTGTCGTGGTCACAGAGCCAACGCTTTCAGGGATTCATGATTTACAGCGAGTAATCGATGTGGCAAATCATTTTGAGATCCCCCAAGCAGTCATTATTAATAAAAAGGATATTAATCCAAAGAAAACAAGTGAGATCAAATCGTTTTGTGAAAAGCATAACATTCCATTGTTAGGTTCTATTCCGTATGATACCTTGGTCACAAAAGCTATGATTGAGGAAAAAGCAATTCCTGAATATGATAAAGGTGCTGTTACATCATCGATTAATCAAGCATGGGAATCATTATCTCAGTTGTTGGATCTTTCAATAGATGAACCATAAATCATAAAAATAAGAGGAGTATCATTTCTTTTGAGTTGAATCATGATGAAACATGTTCATTATACTGATGTTGAAGCTGAAGATGTTGATGTTGAAGGGGCAAAGAAAGCAAAGATTCATTGGTTGATCACCAAAAAAGATGGGGCAAAGAATTTTACGATGAGATTATTTGATGTTGAACCTGGGGGGTGTACTCCGTTGCATCAGCATGATTGGGAACATGAAGTATTTATTGTGTCTGGGTCTGGGGAACTTCGAGATAAGGAAAATAAAGATCCGTTTAAACAAGGTGATGTCATCTTTGTTCCCTCGATGGAGTGGCATCAATTTGTGAACACCGGCAGTGAAGTATTGCAGTTTATTTGTGTAATCCCTTATAAGGATTGAACGTAATTTTTTTTGCTGATTTGAAAGTAAATGACACCTTTGGTTGTGTAAATATTATGCACAATCGTTATATAGGATAAAAATCATAAACAATTGATAGCCTCAAAAACTCAATAGATACGCAGCGAAAAAAAGGATCTGTGAAAGAATGATAAAACTCTTTGATAAACTTTCCAAAAAAAGCAAACCCAACCGTCAACCGTTAAAAAAATCAGATTGGCCAAAACATGTTGAAGAACTCAGCAAAGAAACATTTGATGAATTCACCAATAAATATCCACTAACCATCATTGATTTCTGGGCTCCATGGTGCAAACCATGTAAAACCATGCTTCCCCGATTACGCCGATTAGAACGAATATACCAAGGAAAAGTAGCCTTTGGCAGATTGAACACTCAAAAAGAAACAGAAATCGCAAAAAAATACAATATTCGCGGTCTTCCCCATTTTGGCATCTTTCGTTACGGAGAAAAGATAGCAAGTGCTGCAGGAGCACAATCAGTTGGTGAACTCAAAGATGTCATCAACAAATATCTCGATAAATACTCATAATTAACAATCTTCTTTTTTACATCTATTTTACCAATGTTTTAATATTGAAACCTCTGTTCATTTTACATTATGAGGAGGAAAACACTTTCCATTCAATGTAAACAATGTGGAAAAGAAATCTTTTCATATGTTAAAATCGGTAAAGGACATGTATGGCATTGTTGGAAAAAACGAATTCTTCAAGACAACAGCATAAAAGATGGAAAATACGTCCATTGCAGCTGCGGCAATCTCATTGGAAAAGATGAACGCGTGTGGATCAAAATAAAACAACATCACGTCAACATAAAATAAAAAAATACCATAACATCATACTTTGGAGTACCATTCAAATATGGGTAAAAAACAACAGCTCAATCAGTTAAATCAACAAATTCAAACCTGCCAACGATGCAGATTGGCAGATACTCGGAAACATGCATTACCTGGCGAAGGAAGTCCTAATGCTCGATTATTTCTTATCGCTCAAGCACCAGGTGAAGTTGAAGATGAGAACGGTAACATGTTTCTTGGTCCTTCAGGAAAAGTACTTGATAACCTACTAAATGCCGCGGGTATCCTTCGCGAGGAGATTTACATGACCAATCTCATCAAATGTCATCTCCCAAAAAACCGAAAACCAAAAGGTGAAGAAATTCAAGCCTGCCACAACTATTTAGATGAAGAAATACGAATCATAAAACCTGCATTTCTAATCCCAATGGGCCATTATGCAACACGATATCTTTTACAAAAATATGATCAAAAGATTCCATCAAAACATGAGTTCTACAGATTATATGGAATACTTCTTTACATTCAAAAACAAAAAATATATCCCGTGCAACATCCCGCAGCATCACTTCATGATCAATCATTAAAACCCATTCTAGAAAAAAATTATGATAAATTATCTGTCTTTTCACATCCCTGTAAATGGGCCTCTTCTTGTCCAATGAAATTTTATTACGAACAAGGACTCTTAGATGAAAGGTGGAGAGAACTTTACTGTTATGGCGACTGGGAAAGTTGCATTCGCTATCAAAAAGAAGAACGTAATGAATATCATGAAGACTGGATGCTTCCAGATGGAACATTGGATAATCAGTTAAAAAATGGATAAGAGTAATTTTCTATTTTTCGATGAAAATTACAAATATCAGAGTATCCCTCTAATAACCGATCAATAATTATCGAAAAAACTCATTACCATTTTAAAAGAAAAGAAGATTTTTTGATGAGAGAAAAAATCTGAGTTTATTGAAAGTGAGATGATTAATCGATTAGAAAATCAAGGCATTACTACCCGCATCACCAAAAAAGAAAAGGATATCAACACATAAATAATAAAAGAAGGAAAAAATATGAAATTAACTATAGTTTATGATAATGAAATCTATAAAGATAATCCTGGAACCTCAGATCATGGTTTTTCTTGTTACATTCAAACAGATGAAAAAAACATTCTTTTTGATACTGGCACAGATGGAAAAATATTACTTGAAAATATGAAATTGCTTGATATTGATCCATCAACCATTGAAACGGTAGTTATTTCACATGAACACTATGATCACAATGGCGGATTAACACAGCTGCTACCATCTCTAAAAAACCCGATCATCTATAGATTGGAACCAGCAACTACTGATTCAAACGTGGTAGAAAAAAAAGTAGATGAACCCATTGAAATTGCACCACATATCATTTCAACAGGAAGATTACCCGGAAGTCCAGAAGATGAACAATCACTACTTTTAAAAACAAAAAAAGGTCTTGTTGTCTTAACTGGTTGTTCTCATCCAGGAGTAGGAACTATCCTGCAAGCAGCACGAAAGAACGGAAAAGTGATAGGAATCATTGGTGGATTTCATGGATTTTCTGATTTTGAACTATTACAATCCTTACATTTTATTTATCCATGTCATTGCACCGCATTTAAAAAAGAAATAAAAAAGGAATTTGCAAAAACTGCATTTGACTGTGGTGTGGGTTTGACCCTTACATTATAACATTAGATGATTTGAAATTTAAAGAAGAAAAAATAAGAAGATAAACGTTAATTAAACACAAAAAGAGTATACCCTCTGAAATCTTATGACAATTCACACTCATGCCATCATCTTTGATCTTGACGGGGTACTTCTGGATTCTGAATCCAATATGGATTGGATGAAACAATCTTTGATTGATACACTGCAAACATTTAACATTGAACCCACTGAAAAAAATATAACCATGTTAGATAGAAAGAATCTTTCTAAATTCCCTGAAATTGCAATCTATTTTAATGTTGATGTTAAAAAATTATGGAAAGTACGAAATCATCATTATACCAAACGAAAGAGTGAAGCAATCAAATCAAAACAAATACATCCATTCCCAGATATTGAAGCAATTCATTTATTAGATGAAATAGCTGAACTGGCAATTCTAAGCAATAGTCCACAAGAGATAGTAGATAAATTTCTTAATGAATTTAATCTACAAACCCTTTTTACCGCTGGAGTTGGTAGAAGTGCTAAATATGAAGACATTTTCCGATTGAAACCACATCCCTTACTATGGAAAAAATTAGCACCATACCTTAAAGCAAAAACCTTTTTTTATATAGGAGATCGAGTTTCAGATAAGGTGTTTGCAGAAAAAATGAATATGACCTTTTTTGGATTAAACAGATATCATCACGTATTTTCCGATGGGTTCTCATCACTGCATAAAATTGTTAATGAAATTCAAAAAATAATTACTAAAAAAGGATCAAGAAACTGATTATTCCTCTGAATCCAAAGTATCTGAAGACTGTTCACTCTTCTTCTTATTACCCTTATGTTTGTTTAAAAGGTATTTGAGATATTCTTTCTCTTCATCAGATCCGGGGATTATCATAGTAAGAGCAGCCTCCACAAAGAGTTTATCAAGTTATACTTTGTTTTTTATGTTTATTAAAGATTATACTCAGTTTTATCAAAATGACAAAATAACAGATATTATTTTAGAATGCACATTCATTGGTCTTGATCAGAAAATTGTTCTCTAAACATTACCGTTGGCATTTCTCTATCTTGGCTTTTAAGACCGGGTACATACTTTCGAATAAGGTAACGTAAATATTGTAGTTCTTCTTCTGAATGCGGTTCCATGAATACGTGTCACCAACCCATTGAATTTACAACCTGTATAGTCTCCCTCCTTTTTTATGATTATGATAGATTTGATTTTTTTTAATTCCTCTGTGTTGTTCAATATTTTGAGATGAAACCTATGTTTTTACTGATACTGGGTTTTCTCATGCCTTTTTTTATTTGTTCGACTACTTTTTCACAAGAGTCCATACTTTTTCACCATTATTGAAATAAGTTTACACCATATATTGTTTGTGCAATCTATTTACACAACCATTATAAATAATGAAAAACATATATGATTCTGACAAGCAATGAAAACACAAAAGAAATCCAAAAAACCTTCTTGCATTGACATACTCAATTGTGTTTCAGATATTAACCACTCAGACGTCGAAGTGTATCAAATAGTTAAAAAAGATGGCAACTGTGATGTGGAACATGTTGCTGAAAAACTGAACAAAGAACGAAGTACCATCTATCGATCGTTGCAACGATTATCAAAAAGTGGACTTTGCATCAAAAAAACAAAAACACTCACAAAGGGAGGATATTACCACATATACTCATGTAATGAACTTTCTTATGTAAAAAAACAAATGGGATCCTGCGTTGATGAGTGGTACAACTATATGAAAGAAAAGTTAAATGGAGAATAAGCAGAACAGATAATTAGATTTTCTTTAACAATATCTGCTTTTTCATATTGTTTTCTTCCTATCATTGAAGTGTTGTTCTGCTTCAATTATTTAAATATCTTCTTCGTCAGCATTACTGTGTAACATCTTTTGGAAAATAAGAAAATCAAAAGGGACCGATACTTTAAATGGTATGAAGAAATACACCAGAAACTGCAAGAATAAACGTAAGTTGATGATATGACAAATCAATCAATAATTAAAGATATTAATCGATTAAGAAAGGAAAAAAATGCTGTGATTCTCGCTCATCTTTATCAAGCGGGGGAAATTCAAGACATTGCTGATTTCACAGGTGATTCACTTGCTTTAAGTAAAAAAGCAGTGGATACAGATGCAGAGTTGATAGTGTTTTGTGGCGTGACATTTATGGCTGAAACAGCTCATATCCTTAATCCTGATAAAACAGTGTTGCTTCCTAGGTTGGAAGCAGGATGTGGCCTTGCTGATATGGCAACAGTTGAGGAATTAAAAAAACTAAAACAGAAGTATCCTGACGCTGCCGTTGTGAGTTATGTGAATAGTTCATCTGAAATCAAATCTATTTCAGATGTTTGTTGTACTTCTGCAAATGCAGTTGATATTGTTAATAGATTAGATGAAGATACTATTTTATTTGTTCCAGATAAAAATTTAGGATCCTATATTGCTGAGCATAGTGATAAAAAAATCATTCTTTGGAATGGATACTGTTATGTTCATGAAAATATCACTCCAGATCGTATAAACACATTGAAAAAACAGCATCCTGCAGCTGAAGTCATTGTTCATCCTGAATGCCCAAAATCTGTAAGAGACATTGCTGATTATATCGGTGGCACCGGGAACATGATCAATTATGTAAAACAATCTGATACCAAGGAATTTATCGTTGGAACAGAAGATAATTTCGCATATCGATTACGAAAAGACAACCCAGAAAAAACATTTATTGAAGTAAAAACAGAATGTGTTGGAATGCGAAAGAGTTCACTTGCTGATGTAAGAGAAGCATTGGAAAACGAACAACACAAGATTACAATCAATGAGAGCGTACGTAAAAAAGCTTATAAAGCGTTAGAGAACATGATGGAAATGTCATGAAAAAAGCAGCCTATTTTGAAAAATTAGATGAAGACAAGGTCCGCTGCAATCTTTGCCCGCATCACTGTGTTATTAATCCAGGTAAACTTGGGATATGTAAGGTGAGGAAAAATAGTGATGGAACACTTTATTCACTCGTGTATGGTAAACCAATAACTCAAAGTACTGATCCTATTGAAAAAAAACCATTATTTCATTTTTATCCTGGTTCTAAAGCATTTTCGATTGCAACTGTTGGTTGTAACATGCATTGTTTACATTGTCAAAATGCTGATATTTCACAGGTGACACAAGGAATCTATCCAAAACAAGAAGTAACTGCTAAGCGAATAGTCGATGCTGCAAAAAAAAGTGGATCAACATCCATCGCGTATACGTATACGGAACCAACCATTTTTTATGAGTATGCCTCTGACATTGCTCATCTTGCTCATCAGGAGGGTCTAAAAAATGTCTTTGTTACCAATGGATATATTGAACAAAAGCCATTGAATGATATTGCGCCTGTATTGGATGCAGCAAATATTGATCTGAAAGGTATGACTGATGACTTTTACAAAAAGGTGTGTGGTGCTCGATTGCAGCCAGTATTGGATGCAATAAAAAAGTATTATGATCTTGGGATTTGGATTGAAATTACCACATTAATCATTCCCGAGTATAATGATGATGCAAAAATGCTTTCTGAGATTGCTGAGTTTATCGCTGATATTGATATTAAAATCCCCTGGCATGTCACTGGTTTTTATCCCACATATAAACTAACTGATGCCTCACCTACACCAGTGTCAACATTAGAAAAAGCAGTTGATATCGGAAAAAAAGCTGGATTACATTACATCTACCAAGGGAATAGAGGATCCGGAGAAAATACGTTTTGTCCAGAGTGTGGTAAAGAACTGATTACTCGATCTGGTTTTTCCGTTTCAAAAAATCTTACTGATCATGGAACATGTCCACAGTGCCACCATCCAATTGCAGGCATTCACATAACATAGCACTTCGGAAAAAATAGCGTAACCATATGCTTTCTTTTACAATGAAAATCTTTATGTGGTTTACCGCTTTGGTATCTTTTTGAGGAAATAACTATGCCTGTTGTAAATGTGAAATTAGTAGGAACGCTATCAAAGGAACAAAAAGCTGAAATTGCAGATCGTTTTACAAAAACATTAGAAGATGTTGCCGGTAAACCTCCTAATTATGTGTATGTTGTTTTTGATGAAGTTGATCGGGAAAACTGGGCGATGGCTGGAACACTTTTTTCAGAAATGTAGTTGACATACGAAAATTCATCTTTATGTTGTATTTAATTATCATGTAATTGATGAGAAAAAACAAAAAAAACTATTAGATAAAAAAGAAACAGCCCTCTCCTCATCTGCACCCTCCAAGCCTCACTAGATAGCCCAATAACAACATACCCACCAACCTCAGAATCGGAAAGAATCAGTGCTATTGAAAGTCAACGAGAAAAGACTAGACTGAATGATAAACGAAAAAATAGACGAAAAATCACCCATTTATGAAAAAAATTCTTACCAATGTGAAAAAAATTCAATTATATATGGAGACATTTATCAACAATTGATTATTGCCACATGTAGGGTGTGAAAACATGGAAAAATATGATGTTGTAGTTATCGGTGGAAGCGCATCAGGCATTGCCACTGCTATAACTGGAAAAAATGCATATCAGGACAAAACATTCTTAATTATCCGAAAGGAAAAACAAGCAATCGTACCCTGCGGCATCCCTTATATTTTTGGATCACTACATGACACAGAAAAAAACACGATATCTGATAGAATATTTGAGAAGAACAATATCGATCTAAAAATCGATGAGGTAACAAATATTGATGCCGATAACAATATTTGTGCAACCAAAGATGGAAGTACAATACATTATGAAAAACTAGTAATTGCAACTGGATCCAAAGTACATGTTCCATCCTGGCTAGATGGTGCCGATAAAGAAAATGTGTTTGTTATTCCAAAAGATAAAGATTATTTAGATCAAGCAATGAAAAAACTATCATCTTCAAAAAAAATCGTGACTATCGGTGGTGGATTCATTGGCGTTGAAACTTCTGACGAGCTCAAAAAGGAAGGAAAAGAAGTCATCATCGTCGAAAAACTTCCACATATCCTTGGTACTGCTTTTGATGATGAAATCTGCGAAGCAGTTGAACAAAAACTCAAGGAAAGAAATGTAGAATATATTACTAATATGGGTGTTTCTAAAATCACAGGAGAAGAAAAAGCAACCGGAGTGGAATTGGAAAATGGAGAAACAATTTCAGCAGATGCAATTCTGTTAACAGTTGGATATCACCCCAATACCAAACTTGCTAGTAATGCAGGATTATCATTGAATGAAAAAGGATTCATCAGAGTTGATGAATACATGCATACTGATGATCATGATATCATGGCGGTTGGAGATTGTGCTGAAAAAAGAGATTTTATAACAAGAAAGATCAGTACAACCATGCTTGCATCCACTGCTTGTGCTGAAGCACGCATTGCAGGAATGAACTTATTTAAACTTTCAGCGATGAAAACATTTAGTGGAACCATCGCTATTTTCTCAACCGCTCTAGGTGATACTGGTTATGGTGTCGCAGGAGTTACTGAAAAAACAGCTAATAGAGAGGGATTTGACGTGGTATCAGGATCATTTACTGGCGTTGATAAGCACCCTGGAACCATGCCCGGTGTTCATAAACAAACAGTGAAACTGATTGCTGCTCGGGAAGGAGGATTGGTTCTTGGCGGAGAAGTTATCGGTGGGACAAGCACTGGCGAACTAACTAATCTTATTGGTTTTATTATTCAAAACAAAATGACAGTGAACAACATCCTTACCGCACAAATCGGTACCCATCCGTTGGTAACTGCTCCTCCAACAGCATACCCCTTGATTAAAGCAGCAGAGGCAGTAGCTAGAAAACTATAAAAAAAAGTGTTTAGTAAAATAGATGAGAATAATTGAAGGGATAGATAACGAAAACGGATAGTAAAAAATACGTTGATTATTACCAAACCCCACTAGGCGAAGAAATCGCTACTTTCGAAGCAAGTCTTATTGATAAGAACACACCAGCACAAGCAACAGTTGTTAGTATCGGTTGTGGACCTGCGGTTATCGAAGAAAGACTCTATCAAATTCGAAATGATATTACAGTTATCACATTAGATAAAAACAAAGAAATGATCTCATTTGTCCCTTCCTATCTTCATCCTATTCAAGCAGATGCAGTAAAAATACCCATCAATTCATCAATTGCTGATCTCCTTATCTGTATCACATCACTAGAGTTTATGAACGATCCTAAACTATCGTTACACGAGATATATCGAATTATTAAACCAAATGGCATTTTTTTAGTATTGCTTCTAAATCCAGATTCAACCTATGTAAAGCAAAAAACAAGTGAAGGAAATTCGTACATTGGCAGGAATCTACAA
>CAZYLG010000032.1:0-16741 GCA_964648565.1 uncultured Thermoplasmatales archaeon | reverse complement strand
GATGGAGGAATGATACGATAACATCATTTCAAGAACATAAGAAAAAAAGGATACGCCAACTTAAAAAACGGTGTCTAAATTTTTATTTTTACAATGGATCTACGTAATTTTAAAAAAGAGAGTGTGAATGAAAATATGAAAAAAATACATTCTATTTTATCAAGATATAAGGAAGGATCAAGAACTGGGAACATTTCCATATTAAAGGAAAAAAAAGATACATACAATATTTACGTGGATTGGGATGATCCACGATATAAAAGAATACTATTATTTTCAGGGAAATTAAAACAATGCATCATTTTTTCCGAAATTAGATTTGGAATTAAAAAACAGTTGTTTAACTCTTTTCAGTTCTAAATTTTAGATTAAAAGCTAGCTTCTTCAAAATTGCGTAGTGGTAAAAACTATGAATGAAATAAAACAAGTGGATTACAGTGGAAAATTAAGCATTTTTAAATTTCTAGAGGAATGTAACACATGGTAAATAAATCAAATCATCTAGAAAATATCATTCTGGTTTCAAATAGAGAACCTTATATCCATGAGTATACCACTGATGGTAAAATCAAGTTAAAGAAGGCATTTGGAGGATTAGTTACTGCATTAGATCCTTTAATGCAAGAAAATGGGGGAACCTGGATTGCGTGGGGAAGCGGTTCAGCTGATTTTGATGTATCGAATGGTGAACAAAAAGTAAATGTTGGAACAACCACTAAGAGATATACTTTAAAAAGGATTTATTTATCAGAAGAGGAAGAATCTTTATTTTACAAGGGTTATGCTAATAGTGTCTTGTGGCCGTTATTTCACGTTTTTATTGAAAAGATGAAAATCAATGAAAAATTATGGAAAACATATCGTAAGGTCAATCAACGATTCGCTGATGCTATTTTAGATGAAATTGATGAAAATACATTTGTTTGGATTCATGATTATCATTTAGCGTTAGTTCCATATTTTGTGAAAAATAATGTCCCAGACGCTAAAATCGCTTATTTCTGGCATATTCCTTGGCCTCCTTGGGAAATTTTTGGGACATTGCCTCAAAGAGATGAAATCTTAACGGGTCTTTTACATGCAGACATTTTAGGATTTCATACTAATTCGTACAAAAAAAATTTTTTACGATGTTGTAAACGAAAACCAGATGTAACGTTGAGAAATGATTTTGTTCATTACAATTCTCAAGAAACAAAAATCACTGCATTACCATTAGGAATTGACTTTTCCTCATTTGCTGGGAAAGACGGTGAAAATGAGATTCAAATAGAAGCTAAAAGATTAAAAGAAGCTAATGATGTTGATTCGATTATCTTAGGTATTGATCGGTTGGATTATACCAAAGGGATCCTTAATCGATTAAAAGCATTCGAATATTTTTTAAAAACGTATAAAGAATTTCATGAGAAAGTAGTATTAATTCAGATTGCTACCCCTAGTCGATATGAAATTGATGAATATTATAACATGAAGAGAAATATCGATGAAACAGTAGGTCGAATTAATGCAAAATATAGAACAGCGAATTGGACACCAGTTAAATATTTTTTTAAAAGGATTCCTCAAACATTATTATTAGGATATTATCAGGTTTCTGATGTTGCATTGTTGACTCCTTTACGTGATGGAATGAATCTAATTGCTAAAGAATACATTGCAACAAGAAAAAAGGAAGGTGTGATTATTTTAAGTGAGTTTGCAGGGGCCTCAGAACAACTAAATGAAGCTATTATTGTTAATCCATATGATATATCTTCGACAGCCAATGCGTTAAAAACAGCGATAACAATGCCTTCAGAAGAGAAAAAAAATCGTTTTCGAGAATTAAAAATTAAAGTAAAAAAATATAATTCAGCCTGGTGGTTAGATCAATTCATGGAAGAGTGTAATAGTCGTTATTTAGATAAAATCCAAATGATTTAGTCGGTCTAATTATGTCTTCACAAATTTGGATTATTGATGGTAATTACAGTCTGATTGAAACAGATGTCTAAATCATATTCTTATACGGATAAAATGAGAATAAAACTGATATCAAAACAACACTTTTTTAAAAATATTACATACGACTAAATAACAAAGAAGAATTCAAAGTAAAAATGAAGATTTGTTTCATTTGTTATATTTAAAACTGTAATGTTTCCGAGAATAATATTTTAAGTTTGATATGTATTCGAAGAATAAGTATTTTTTTCGTCAGGTATCTTTTGAATAAGTCAGAAGTCTTAGGAAATTTAGAACGATTCAATTACAAATAAGTGTTAAATATCCTTTATTAGACCTAATCCAATATAATGCCGGATTGATTCTTGATAAATAAAATCAGATTGATTTTTTTTCAATCTTACATTATTAATAATAAATTAAGAAACACCAATAATAGTTACCGGGTAGTTCTCCGTAGCTTTTTGAGTATAAGTTCTTAGTTCATTCTTTGCCTTTACACTAGATGGACCAGTTATTCTCATTTTTTCAATAATTCTTGCTTCACAATTTTCATTCATCATAAGTATTTTTGAAAAATTGTCTTAGAAAGTGTTGCATTCAATTCATTCTTCTTGATTAATAGTAAATTTTATTTTATTCTTTCACCAAATTTTTTTTAGAATTACTTGTTGAAGTTAGGAATATGTAAACTGATAACATCATACCAGTTATATAACAAATTAAAGATGGTTGCTTTCTTCATTCATTAAACGATAGACTAAAACTTTATTTCAATTTTTTAAGAAAGGAATTCCATCAAATCTATAGCGAGCGGAGCGGATGGTAATAGATAGTACGATCATATAATTGAAAGAATCAATTTAAAGCTACATTGATTTAATTTTGAATTATTTTTAAGTTATTTATCTATAGTATTAAATCTTTATTTAGTTGGTGGTTATATATTAGAAAAAAATCAATGGTGGTATTATCAATAGCTGTTACATTCTTGTTTATTTCAACCGTTACTTTTCGTCCCTTTGCACAAAGCAAGCCAGTTATGGATAAAATAAATGCATTGGAAGAAAATAAACAGGAATGGTTTGCTCAAAAGGGTGAATTAATTCAGAACATAAATATTGATGGCATTATTGAATGGTTGATTCAATTAATCAAAACAATTATTCTTTTGGTTTTTAAATTAATCGAAGTTGTTCAAAACCTTATCAATCTTGTAAATCTAATTCAAAGCCTTATCAACGCTTTACAGGTACTCTTTCAATTAATTCAGCAACTCATTGAATTAGTCCAAGAGATATTCCTTCCGGATAATCAACTTTTTAGATTAAAGACAATTTTTACGAATACCTAATAAAGAACACAGAGGTTGATAGTATCGTAGATAAATATCTATTAATTAACACCGTTGATGTATCTCAAAGAGATATTGAACATGAATTAAAAAACCATGAAAATATAAAAGAAATTGTTAATACGGTGGTTGAACAAACCGCGATGGCTGATCCCCTATTTGAAAATTATAATCTTATAGTTAAAATAGTGGCTTCATCTGACGAAGAAATTCATCAAATTATCAAATCAGATATCAAATCATTAGAAGGTGTAAACGAAGTAAAATTAACCTCAAGACCAGAAATGAAATAATTCCTTTATATGATTTTGAAAATAAAAGCAATTTGCTTAAGTCTATAGATCTATGCGTTTATAACGAAGTCAAATCAATAAAAACACCAATTTGGATTTATTCATTACTTCGAAGATTTACAATTTTTATTTGAAAAGATTTTACATAAAAAATATAATTTTGATGATTATTAAAAACGATTTATCATAAGAATACCCGAAAATCTTTTGAAAATACAACAAATGAGTGTGAGTTATAGAAAACGAGCACTAGATACTCCAAAAATTGTTTTCAATGAATTATAAAAAAACAGAAAAAATTAACAGAATATTAACATCAATTTAGGAATTATATTTTTCCTCAATTTTTTTACGAATATATTCTTAGAAAGTTATAACTGTTAATCTTTCATACAAATCGAATCAAATTTAGAATTCTATAGATTGGAAAACCATTAACTTCTTATAAAACCTCAAGTATGGATTTGTATCCAATGGCTTGGATATGCAAAAAGTGTGGAACAGTAAACATGGAAGCTTCATATCGCTGCATGAAATGTGATGAACTCAAATTTTCTTACCAATCACATGAAGAAAAAAAAGATGACTTATAATTATTAAGATTTTTTAAATTCCCTTTTACTATAGGATCTACAGATCTGTATCACCCCTAGTGTTAACTAAACTTAGTTTATACTCTTAATGCTACAGTTTACCACAATAATAGATGGATTTATATTAATTTTTAGTTATTTTTAAGTTTATTTTAAGTTATGTATTAATATCTTGATTTTTTTACTATCTATGATTATAAATATGAATAATAACATTGACTTTGAATCATCTTTCAGCAGATTTATTGTTCCAGTTGATGGGTCAGAATTGTCAAAAAAAGCTGCTAAAGTTGGAGTATATTTAGCTAAAATAGCTGATAAAAAATGTATTCTTCTCCATGTAAGTGAAATACCCGCTACAGGTTTATATCCAGGTGAAGCAACATACGTATCAACTCTTTCTAAAAAGTTAAAAGTGCAAGGAAAATCAATATTGGATAATACAAAAAAATTATTCTCTGATCAAAATATCACTGTTCAAACTGAACTCATTGAAGGAATTGCTGATGAAGAGATTATACATTTTGCAAATAATGATGATCTCATTATAATGGGTAGTAAAGGTCATTCAGCTGTAGAAAGGATATTTGTTGGAAGTGTTTCTGAAAAAGTGCTTCATCATTCTGATTCTTCAGTTATGATAGTTAGATGATTATTTTTAATTTAAGATATGGTTGTGTTAAGACGATGAGTAATAAAAATGCAAAGCAAATTATGATTGCCAAGGATATTAGTAAAAATAATGAAAATTATTTTTTAGTTAAATGCTATATTTCTGACAATTTTTATAGATAAAATATTTTTAAAAGTATTAAAATAACGAATAAAGTAAAAATTCATGGTCGATATATATAGATATTAACTATAGGTTGATTTAAAAATTAATAGTTGTGAAATAATGTCAAAAATAGCTATTTTAATAACAGATATGTTTGAAGATATTGAGTATAAACTTCCAGTTAGAGCATTTAATAAAGCAGATCATGAAATTATTCATGTTGGATTGAATGAAGGAAATATTGTCAAAAGTAAAAAGCAAAAGATAAATGTAAAAATTGATGAATCGATAGACAATATTTCAATCCATGATTTTGATGCGCTTTTTATACCTGGTGGTTATTCTCCCGACAAATTAAGAATTCATGAGCAAGTTGTGGATTTTGTTGCAAAGTTTGTAAATAGTGAAAAACCTGTTTTTTCTATTTGTCATGCTCCACAACTGTTAATTACTGCTGATGTGGTCAAAGGAGGAAAAATAACTGGTTGGAAATCAATTATTCAAGACATCAAGAATGCAGGGGGTGAATTTGTAGATCAGGATGTTGTAATCGATAATAATCTGGTAAGCAGTAGAAGTCCTAAAGAAAAATAGAAATTAATATAATAATATAATTTAATTAAAATATAATTTATATGTAAAGGTGAAAAATAAGGGAATTAAGACAAGTAAAATAATTAAAAGACGGTTATGGTATTAAACAGATAATCAAGCAAAAATCAGGTAAAATAATTAACATTTCAAGTATCGCTGGCTTATCTGGATATGCCTCTTCAGTAGTATAGTGCAAGTAAGACTGGAGGGGTGTCTCTTACAAAGATATTAGCTGTTGAATGGGGAAAACACAATATTCAAGTCAATGCTATCTGTCCTGGCGTGTTTGCAACAGATATGAAAGAAGATTGCCTAAAAGATGATGAATTTAAAGAAATGATTAAAATAAAAGTCCCTCTTAGCTGATATGCTAAACCAGAAGAACTTATTGCTACAATCAACTATTTAGCCTCATCTGCTCTAATCATGTCATGGGTCATTCTCTCATTATTGGCGGGGTTAACTGCATCATTATAAAATATTTTAAATTTGTAATCGCGTGAGCTTTTTTGGCCTAGCAAGAATTGTAAATTCATCAAAGGTAATTAATTGATTTTCTTTATACTATTTGATTTATTTATTTTTTTTCCTTGAAACGTTGATTATATTTTCAAAAAATCTGTTTATAATAAAAATGATATGGAATAAAAATGTTTCGCGGATCAGTGAATATGATATGTCAAACATATATAGATGTCATAACATGAATTGTTCAGTTTCACTTTATAAAAAGTCACATCCAGATATTATTAAATTACGTTGCCCTCAATGCAAATTGTCTGATATCGAACATATTACTTTTAATGAAGGATCAGACGAATTTTTTTGCAGTAATTTCAATTGTCCAGAATATCAGATTAACCCAATAGTTATTCAAAATTCTATTCTTACATGTCCATTCTGTCGATCTAAAAATATCAGTATTAAAAAACATGATATTGTTTAGTTTAAATCCTTCGGTGAAATATGTATGACACTTGGAAATAAAGGAAAAAAAGTATTGAAAAATGTAAATTATGATGTATTCCGGCAAGCATTTATAAAATCCATTATGAAAAACATTCGCCAATCTGGTATGAGTGGTCAAAATATCCAGGATATTATAAAACAAACTTTGGATGATAAACGTTTTAAGTTGCTCGTGAAGGATACGTTACAAAATATTGCAAAAGAAACAGATATGAATCCAAGAGAATGTAAACAGGCATTACCTCTATTAATAGAAGAAGACGTGGCTAAGGACCTGGATGATAATTTGGAAGGTGAAGTGCATAGCCAAAAAAAGACAGATAAAACTATCTATGAAAAAGGGGAAGAACAAGGTTTATGGTACAATTTGGGCTTTAAGAGAATTCTTGGTGAAAAACCGAAGTTTTTTCCAGACCTTGTTAATCTCATAAAAACCCAAAATGTGATTCGTTATTCGCTTTTATTGGGCAGTTTATTTTTATGTATTTCCACCATATTTTTCCAATCAGCGTATAAAACAATTCTTGTTGGATTAACATTGACTGCTTTTGAAGGAGATTTATACGTAAAAATTGGAAATGTATTTGCTGGATTTGGTGGTGTTTTGTTGTTTTTCATTTCTCTTGCGATAACTGTTCAATTTTTGATGAATGTAAAAAAAAGAGATGATCAAATTAAAAAAATAGCAGATGAATATCTACAACGGACTAAAAAAATACTTAAGGATACTCAAAAATAATGGAAAGTCTTGTCTCTATGAGATATAGAAAAGAGTATAATTCAATTGAGAAATGATGAATTTTTGATATATATACAAGAAAAGAATGGGTATTATTCGATTTAAAAAGATTTAAGCAGAAATAAAAAAAACTTTGACATTTTAACATTAACTAATAAACTATGAATTTAAATTTTTATCTATATTTAAACTGTATTTGATTCATTTTTAAATAATTATTTTATATAGTGATTATTCTATTGATGATTGATGGTGAATAAAAAATGAAAAGAATAAAAATGATACAATTAGTTGCAATAAGTGCTTTGATAATTGGTTCAGCTCTTTTGCCAATTATCAATGGAGAAATAAATGAAAAACAAGATATAACTATGAAAAAATCTATTGATTTTCTTAGCCAACCACCGACTGGACCATTTGCATCATTTAATTTCACTCCTCAAAATCCAATGGTAAATGAAATTGTAAATTTAGATGCTTCTGAAAGTAATTATCCTGTTTTTGATCCTGAAATAGAAGTTGAAATAATAGGATACAAATGGGATTTAACTAATAATGGAATTTTTGATGATGCGACAGGAGAAACTATACAACATTCTTGGTCACAAGAAGGAACGTATACTGTAAATTTAAAAGTTGTAGGAAATCTGGGGATCAATGATACAACAGAACGAATAATTGAGATATATCGACCAACTGAAATATCGATTGAATCCATCTTTATTGAGAATGGAAGAGTATCTGCTGAAATTCAAAATGTTGGAGAAGGTTATTGTACCGTTGACTGGAGAATCACGGTATCTGGTGGACTTTTTGGTTATGTTTCAGCTGAAACAACAAGTACATCTGTTCTTGAAAGTGGAGACACACAAATAGTGACAATGGATCAAGATGCTATAGGGTTTGGTTTTGTCAATATTGGTGTTGAAGCAAAGGCTATAAATGCAGATGATGTAAATAGTAATACTCAAGGATTTTTGATTGGATCGTATCTTATCATATTATAAATCGAGCCATAAAAAAATTCAAGTTCAATTGAAATCCAATTAATATATCCTCTATAATATTTTTTTTATTATGGGGTAGATTAGATTTGAATGTGGAATTACCCAACATCTCCAAAAATGATATTGATATGGGGGTGACACCATACAATAATGAACTATCTGCTAAAAAAAAACATTAAAAAAAGATAAATAATTGGATTAGAAAAGAGCGGAGTGATCTTAAGTTTTTAACGAAACTTCGATTTTTCTGATGAGATAAAATTAGATGATGTGAAAGCGAAGATAAACAATAATGTTTAGACAATCATTATCGCGAAAAAAAATTTAAGATTTTCTTACAAATCAAAAAAACATCAAATAACGTAACCATCTTTTTTATTACCTTTTAAATCTTATTTTAAATTATTTGGGTGGGATTTAATTTTTAGCATGATACATTTCATGTAATTAACTTCCCAAAAATAGGCTTAGTTTATATGTTTCTCTTTTGATATCGCTAAATTTAAAACAAGAATTGCAGCAGCAAAGAATAGAATCAATGATAGCCCCAAAAAGGGAATATTGAAGTCATAGTTATCCGCTAAAAATCCAATGATTGCTGAAGAAGGACTTGCAAGTAAAATAAGATTTGATCGATAAAAACCAAGTTTTCCTGCTCGTCCTTTTTCCTCAAACATATCCATCAATGATGAAGATATGATGGGAAAAATTGCTGTTGCAAACGCAGGGATGAAACTGATTAAAATGATTAGATACAAATTCGTTAACAATACAAGTACAATGGTTCCTAGAGCTGTGATGATTGCAAGTATTATGATTAAGATTTTTTTGTTATATCTATCTGATAATGAACCGATAATTGGTTTGAAGAAAAATCCACCGATTCCAAGGATTCCAAGGGCAATTGCTGCCTGAAACTCAGTAAACCCTTTTTCTACAATGAGAAATGACGGAAAAAATGACATATAGCTAATCCATGTAATGGCAATGAAAAGATTGACAATGAACATGAGTTGTATATGTTTCATTTTAAAGATACCCACTCCATCAAAAACCCGTTCTTTGACTGATGCAATTTCAGGAAGTTTAGTTGATTCTTCAGTTCCTTTATAAAACAGATAAATGGAGAGCAGACTAATTCCTGCCCAAAAGAAGAAGAATACTCTCCATGTGTAGACACTGGCAATAAATGCAGCAATTAGAGGAACGCCATATGCAAGGGATCCTGCACTGTCTCTAATACCAAGGGCCTTTCCTCGCTTTTCTTTGAAAAGATCAGTGACCATTGAGATACCAACTGCAGGATACCCGCCCGTTCCGAAACCAAGCAATATTAGTGCTAAAAAAAACATTATAAAATTTAGAGAGAGACCCACGAGAATGTAGGAAAAGGAAAACACAGCCATGGCAAGAATTATACTAATCTTTCTTCCTTTAATATCAGAAAAAATACCTGCCGGAAATTGAGTTGCAGCATAAAAAAGCCACATGATCGTAAGACCAAGACCTGCTTCAGTCCAGGAAAATCCAAGTTCAATTCTGATTTGAGGGAGAAGGTTTGAGATACTATATCGTCCTGAAAGAATTAGAAACCATGCAAGGGAAACACATATGAGTGCAATGTATTCTTTTTTTATTTTTTGTTTAATCATACTTTTCGGTTGGATGTGAACTATCTCTATTATTAATTTTTTTCGAATTTGAACTCCATCATTCAAAAAACAAGTTTCTCTAAAAAATAATAAATTATTTAAAAAACATTTGAATGTAATACCCTCTACTATTACACTTAAATAATTATTTTATATCACATATATAAAACAAAAACAATTTTTTATTTGCGTGGAGTCGTTAGATTGCTCTTTTTTCCTTTAAATAGGTATTAAAAAATCTAGAAATAAAATATATCAAATAATCATTTCTGTGTATGTTATTGCATTGATTTAAAATGAATCTAAATAGTACAAAACCTAAAAAATTACTCTTAAGCGTATATTTGAGTAGAAACCATATGTTTGTTTTTGAATTATGTAACTGAAAAATTAAGTTGTATGTTAATTATTATTGAGTTATTTTTTGGTCATTTTTTTATATTTACTTTGATTGATATTTAATAAGGTGTGAGAAAATATGATTAAATCTAATGAAGAAGGGTTTGAAAAAATTATTGTACCAATTGATGGGTCTCAGTCTTCGGAAAAAGCAGCAAAAAAAGCGTTTTTGTTAGCAAAAAAAATTGGTTTAGATGTGCTCTTATTGCATGTGATAGAAGCACCAAAAGCACCTACCCCTACTTGGAATACAGGACCAGAGTTCACCGAAAAGTTAACAAGAGAAGGCCAAAAATTATTAAAAAAAATTAAGTCAATTGGTGATGAACAAGATATTTTGGTTAAGACGAAACTCCTTGCAGGAATACCGGATGTTGAAATAAGTAATGAAGCTAATGAAAATGATCTAATAGTTATGGGAAATAAAGGTCATTCAGCTGTAGAAAGAATACTTATTGGAAGTGTTTCTGAAAAAGTTCTTCATCATTCTGATTCATCAGTAATGATAGTTAGATAAGACTCGATTAAACATATACTTCGAAAAATAAAAAAAGTAAAGGATGTGAAAAAATCAGAAAAAAAGATATTTGTAAAATAATTAAAGCTGGTATTGTCTTATTTGCAGTTATTCAATTAGCTGCACCAATAGTTTCTCCTATTGTTACACATAATGATAATGTGAACGAAAAGTCAAATCTTATAATTGAAGAAATAAAGGGTGGTTTTGGTGTTACTATAGTAATTAGAAATACAGGTGATGATGAAGCAAAAAATGTAACATGGGCAATTGATTTAGATGGCGATTATATTCTTACTGGCCCATACACATTACCACCGTATCCAGTTATACGAAGTATATCTGCTGGTGAATCGGTAGCGGTAAGATCATGGGATAATCACTTCATATTTGGTTTCGGTAGGACAAATATTGATGTGTTTGTGGAAGATGAAAGCGGTATACAAATAAATAAGACTGCCCAGGCCTTTGCGATAGGTATCTATTTAACAGTAATTGAATGATGAAAAAATCTTTTCAATTTTTTATATTGTTTAAAGAGTTCGTCTTCAATAAAACCCACAATCATTTTATCAATGGAATTATAAAAAGATAATACAGATGCCAACCAATTTAAAAAATTTAAACTTATTTTGATAATGATATATCCCTCTTTTCCGATTGGAGCTAATGGTTTTTACGATTAAAAGTTTTTGTTAACTTTAAGACCAAATACATAAAGTGAATTAGGTCTAATGGGGAAGAAAATATTGGTTATGAACCCTGATAAAAAAGCTTTGTTATTGACTTTTAATTAAGTTTAAGTACTGGGAAAAATGAGGTGTCTGAACTTAGATATTTCTTTTTAAATCCTATAATTGACAATGATTGATTATTTTAAATCAAATATAATTATTTTTAAACCAATTTTAAGTTAATTCTAAATAATTACCCTTTTATGGCTACATTGGTGTAACAATCGAAGAAAATAATAAATTCAATAGAATCATTGTACCTATAGATGGATCAGATCATTCAAAAAAAGCAATTGAAAAAGCGATATATTTGGCAAAAAAATTGGAAGTTTCCATGTATTCATTGTTTATTATAGACATGAATATTTTCGATAAAACATTACCACTTAATCAAGATTTTATTCATTTGAAATCTATCTTGGAAACAGAAGGTAGAGAACTTTTAAATGATGTGAAAAAACGTGGCAAAGAATTTGGGATAACTATCCAAACACAATTATTTCACGGCATTCCAAGTGAAGAAATCATAAATAATGCTAATAAAAATGATTTAATCGTCATGGGAAGTAAAGGTAAAAGTACGTTTCAAAAATTACTCATCGGAAGTGTATCTGAACAAGTAATTCATCATGCTGATGGTCCAGTGATGATAGTAAAATAATTTTTTTAGCTTTTTTTTCATATTATGTTTAAAATTATATGGATAATTCCTTCATTTAAAATTGATATTATGAATAAATGACTTATTTAATTTCTTCAGGTCTAGTATAGACTGTCGTATTTTGAATCCCTGGTAAAGATGATATATCTTCTTTGATGATGTTATGTATTTCGTTATATGAGTTTGATTCCACTCTTGCTAGCAAATGATACGTATTAAAAAAAGGATCTGTCTTTAAGAATTCCTCGGCTATTGTTGGTCGAACGTAAATTACATTTGGATGGTTCTCTAACTCTTTTTTTACATTTTTTTCATCAAGTTCTGATGAATCAATTAACACATATTCATATACCATTTTCATTATCACCTATATTTTATCTAATAATATATATTATACATTTTTTAATGTATTTTAAAATTATATTGCCACCAAATACTATAGAAAAATATCTTTAAAATAGCTTAAGATTAATGTAAAGATAATTAAAAAAAATATTTTAAGTGTCCCAAAGTTGTTTTATATCCTCTGGAAGATTATCTTTGATATGTTTAACTTGCCCATCCGTAATTTTGGTATCGATAAAATTGAATATTTTTTTAACTGTTATCGTTGGTTCAACATCCGGATTATTTCCTAGAACAGCATGGACTTTGCTCACAAATGATGATTTATCAAGATGAATTGGTGTTCTTGATGGATTCCAATTACTGTAATACGATCCTTTTAAAATCAATGGTAATTGTGATCCTAAATCAGTTGCTTCTTCGATGGTTAGCATATCCCTAATAAGGTGTAATGTTCCTTCCAATGCAGTGTATGCTTCCTGATCATCTTCCCATTCTAACATCGTTTTAACTTCATTAATCCATCTGTTTGTTTTATGAATACTGTTCTCTAAATTTTTTATTGTTTGAACCATATTTTTTACCTCAATCTATGTTTTGTTTACTGGATTATAATAAAATAACTGAAAGTTAGCTTGATTAAAGATGTATTACATCTAAAAAAATCATAATAAATTGCTTACATTTAGTTTTAAACCATCATAACCAACGATAACGTTTACTTTATGTTTCTTTCCTAGATTGTGAAGTTGTTTTCGGGAATGAGGAATATTTTCATAGAACCATTCACCAAAATGTGTAAAAAGAATAGATGAACTGAATTTTTTAAAGAGGCTGATTAACTTTGGTATTCCAGCATGTCCATATAATTGACCAGTATTTTTATCTCTTCGAACCATCCCATTTTTTTGAATGAAACTAGCTTCTGTTATTACTAGGTCAAGGTCGTTTAAAAGATGATGATGTTCTTTGTTGATCCATATAAGATCTCCAGTGTATAAGATTCGTTGGTTTTTTTGTTGGATTAGATAAGCAACTGATTCTACTTTTTTACTATGATGTGTTGAAATTGGAATTATATCGTACGATTTAATCTTTAATTTTTTAGATATTATTTTGATTTCAGCTTGATTATTATGCGGTTCAGGAGCATATACTGGAATTTGAAAATCGAAATTATTTTTGTGATTTTTTCTTACAAAATATGCATGATCCGGATGTAAATGAGTTATGAAAATATGAGTTGGATGATAATTGAGAAATTCTTTTTCTCCTATATCAAAAAGTATTTTTCCATCTAATAATACTCCCGAATGATGAAAATGGTATTGGATGGAGGGTTTAATTTCTCCACGAGTACCTAAAATCTTGATTTGCAATAAACAATCCTCTTTAATCTCTTAAGAAAAGAAAGACTAATAACCTTTCTGATTATTGAATAAAACTATTTTTAAGATGTAAAAAAATAAATTTATGTAAAAATTAAGTTGTCTTTTTGTTGTTATAGGGATAATTTTTAAAGGATTGCTATTGTTATTATACTGATTAATAAAATGACAGTTACTAAAATAAAAAAAAGAACTGGAGAAATAGTTCATTTTCAACCATCAAAAATTACTAAGGCAATCTCAAAAGCATTATTGACAACTGATTCTGATAAGCATATGGCAACTCGTATTTCAAAAGAAGTAGTTGAAAAGATACGTTCAGTTTATTCCGAAAAAAATATTCCTACAGTTGAAGATATTCAAGATATTGTTGAAAAAACATTAGTTAAACATAATTTACCGGATGTAGCAAAAGCTTACATTCTTTACCGAAATAAACAATCAGAGAAACGAGAAATTAAAGAAATTTTTGGAGTAAGTGATGATTTAAAATTAAGGTTGAATTCTATTAAAGTGTTGAAAGAACGATATTTAGCAAAAAATGAGGAAGACGAAATCATTGAAACGCCTTCAGGATTATTTCTTCGAGTTGCAAAGAAAGTTGCTAAAACAGATACTAAATATGGAGATATTAATGTTGATGAACTTGAAAAAAATTTTTTTAAAACAATGGTCAACCTTGATTTTTTACCGAATTCTCCAACACTTATGAATGCAGGACTTGATGTTCCTCAGCAATTGTCTGCTTGTTTTGTATTACCTATCGATGATTCATTGGAAAGTATTTTCAATTCTATAAAAAATATGGCATTAATTCATAAATCTGGTGGGGGAACAGGTTTTTCTTTTTCTCATATTAGACCTAAAGGAGACATCGTGAAAACCACAAAAGGTATTGCCTCTGGTCCGCTCTCTTTTATGAAAGTTTTTGATGTAACAACCGATGTTGTTAAACAAGGTGGAAGAAGACGTGGGGCGAACATGGGAGTACTACGTTTTGACCATCCTGATGTCATAGAATTTATCACTGCAAAAGATGCTGATGATACCTTTGAAAATTTTAATTTATCGGTTGGTGTAACTGATGAATTTATTAAAGCAGTTAAAAGAGATGAGAGTATCGATCTTGTAAATCCTCGAACGAATAAAAAAACTAAAAGAATTTCTGCTCGGTATATTTTCGATTTAATTACCTATCAAGCTTGGAAAACTGGTGATCCAGGGTTACTATTTCTTGATGAAATAAATAGGCATAACCCAACTCCAAAAGAAGGAAGCATTGAAGCGAGTAATCCTTGTGGTGAAGTCCCTCTTCTTGCTTATGAAAGTTGTAATCTTGGATCTATTAATTTGTCGAATATGAGTAATGAAGACGAATCAGATGTGGATTGGGAGAAACTTCGAAAAACAGTTCGAACTGGTGTTCACTTTTTAGATAACATAATTGATGTCAATGAGTTTCCATTACCTGAAATAGAGGAAAAAACAAAAGGAAACCGCAAAATTGGGCTTGGTGTCATGGGTTTTGCTGAACTTTTAATTCAATTGAATATCCCATATGATTCAAATCAAGCCTTAAAAATAGCTAAAGAAATTATGAAATTTATTAATGATGAAGCAAGAAAGAAATCAGAAGAACTTGGAAAAATGAAAGGATCATTTCCAAATTTTAAGAAAAGTATATACAATGAATCTTATGAGTTTATGAGAAATGCGACAGTAACTACGATTGCACCAACCGGTACGATTAGTGTAATTGCAGGTTGTTCTAGTGGAATTGAACCGTTATTTGGGATTGCATTTGTAAGAAACATCATGGGTGGAAAAAAATTTTTCGAGGTTAACTCTTTATTCGAAAAAAGTCTAAAAGAAAAGGATTTATACTCAAATGATTTAATTAAACGAATCGCGAGGAAAGGATCAGTAAAAGATATTGATGAACTTCCAGAAGATATAAAATCATTGTATGTGACCGCTTTAGATATCAATCCAAGCGTTCATGTTAAGATGCAGTCTGCTTTTCAAGAGTTTACGGATAATGCAGTTTCAAAAACAGTTAATTTACCTAATGATGCATCTCTAGAACAAGTAAAAAACATTTTTTTAAAAGCTTTTAAGTGTAATTGTAAAGGGATTACGCTGTATCGATATGGAACAAAAAAGGACCAGGTACTCAGTATTGCTGATGATTCAAATCAGTCAGAATATTTTAATGTGGAATCTGATTATTCTGGTGGCTGTCCAACATCTGGTGGTTGTGATATGTAGAATAAAAATATTATATCATAAATGATATTTATCCACTAATAAAAAGTAATGCTAAATACATATTTTTTTGAAGTTAAATTCGTGAAAACGTTGTATCATCTATCTCACTAATCGATGGTAATTTATCAAGATTATCGGAACTAGTAATATCTGGATTTGATCGAATAAATTCTTTTTGATTCCGTTTAAAGGTATGAAGCTGTGATCCTTTTTGCCAGACTCTTCTTCCACTTTTCTTCTGTTTTAAGATACAAGTGTACCACGAATCCGTGTTGTTATCAATACTGTTAATAACTTCTTTTTTATCAAAAATGTTAGGATTTTTAAGTCCTTCAACAGTATTTAGAAAAGCATTAACTTTTTTGATTTCTCCTTGTTCTTTTTTAATATGACTAACCCAATATTCAGCCATCCTCTCACCACCGTTTTTGTTTTCTAATTTGCCGTTCAACTGCATCTGCTGATTTATTAATAGCATCCATATATCCCCAGCCTTCATCTCG
>CAZYLG010000031.1:0-17197 GCA_964648565.1 uncultured Thermoplasmatales archaeon | reverse complement strand
TTATATTTGGAGATAGTTTCCGACATAAAATCAACTACTCTACTAAATATTGTATGTATTGTATCATCAAAATCGAATGTAAGTTCTATATTAGGAAACATTGTAAAATGAGGAATAACAGTAATATGACCTCCTTTGGTCGACCATCTAATATATATTTTATTTCCAATATCTATTTCACTGTCATTATTATGGTCAACCCATAAATTACCAATACCCAAAGAATCATCCATATTTCTTTTTAGTTTTTTTATTTCTTCCTTTCGAATATTGTCGTCTATTGTTACTCCTTTTTCTTCAAGCATTTTATACAACAAACGTAATAATTCAACTGGGTATCGTCTTGCTGCTTTACTATATGTGATACCTTTTATTTTATTCAAATTTGATGTTCTAATTTCATACAGTCTCATATTATCCTTTTTCTATTACTCTTTCTGTAATAATATCGACAATTTTTTTGTTGGCATTTTTTTTATTTCTATTCATAATTGTATTAAATTCTTTCATGTCCATATATTTACTATATCGATTTCTTAACTTCTCCATTTCACTTCTTTCTAAATTATTTATTTCTTCGTCAGTTTTATTTAAAAAATCTTTAAGATAGGGTTTTTTACCTACAAGAAATTTGCGAGCTTTTTTCATTCCTTCTGAATCTGATGAATAGAATTCTTCAGCAAACTCTTTTATAATATCATCAGCTGGTTTATGTAAAGCACGTAATTCTTTTAATCGTCTTGACATATCCGATATTTTATTTTCATTTAAATTTAACTCAAATGTTTTTAAATCCATAATTGTCTCCTATATAATATCACTATCTATTGATTCGACCCTCTCGTCGACATCTCTATTCAGTGTTTGTGTTATTTCCTGTATTAAAGTTCCACCTACATCATACTTTCTCGTAATAATTTGTGATACTCTATCTCCACCTCGTATTATCTCATCTTCCTGAATTTTTTGTGTTTTTGTACCATCAGTATAATACGTGATATACTTAGCTCTATCATTTATCTTTGTAACTTCAAAATAATTTGTTTCATAAATATTGTGTTGAAGTATCTTAAAATTATGATGTTCATGTTCTGTTATTTGTTTTATTCTATAGATGAATTCATCATAATCTACTATTTCTGAATCAACAGTTATTACGTTATTATTAATCGCTGTTTCTAAATCTTCAGATTCTATTAATTCTTTAGGAGTGAATGAATCTAATAAATTAATAGTATCTCCAATGGTGAGTATAATTCCTAAATCTTCTATGTTTGTGTTTATTTGTGCTGTTAATATAATAGTCATACTTTTCTTTCTCTTATATATATATTACATGTAGCTCTTTTTAATGCTCCTCCAGAACCAGAAACAAAAACTTGTAAAAAATCTCCAGTATTTACGTCCACGTCTTCATCATTAAAATAATGTATCTGTGATGTCATTGTTTTTGTCGTTAAAATAGTAGTATTATTTTTTCGTATTTCTATATTTTTTCCAGTATAGTGCATCGCTGCGAGTATAGTTATTCGAGTAATTGTAGCTTCAAACGGGACTACATACCCGACATCAAAGCCAAAATTACTTCCTACATCCATGAATTTATTTTTCACTGCTTTGTCTGAAAATAAATATCCATGTTCAAATACGCTTAACCACTTACTTCTTGTAGTATCATATATAAATAATTGATTATTGTAAATTACAGTGGTATTTGCTGGTACATTAGTTAAGTTATCCCAATGTACAGACGCCGAACCAGATGTTTGTAGTTCGGTCTCGGTATAGTAGCGATTATCATGAATATGAAGAGTAGTATCAGAACCGTCAGTTAGTTCTTCTAATTCTAATGCTGTGACATCTGTATTCACATCCTCAGAAGTAATGTACGCATAGTCGATGACATCATAATGAGTTAATTTTGTCAAATAATCAATTAAATCTTGATATGTTAATTGAGTCGTTCCATTTAACCAGACTTCTAAATCACCAGACATTGCTGTTTCAAGATCTAATGACTCGAGTATATCTTCATCATTAAAATTGGGAATTAAATCTAAATCTTCTCCAGGAGCTACACCAATTCCTATGTCATTTACATATTCATAAGATGTCCCTACATTTCTTAAAACCAATGTGTCCATTATAAAATTATCTTATAAGTAATGGCATATTTTTAATAGTGGAAGTCGAAATAAAAACAAACTTAAAAATTGAGTATTCTTTTTCCGATGCGGATAAAAGAGAAGATAATGCATTATATGAATAATATAAATGAATATATAAAAGTTGAAAAACCTAAATTAATTGAAAGGAATGGGTATAAAATTTGGTATTAAACTCAATACAAATTAGTTGTATCCCTTTATTTTAGGTTTTGACTGTTTTCTTGTAAATTTCTTAGCCATTTGCTTTCTCCTTTTCTAGTATTTCATTTAATTGTCTTATAATTTCTTCTACAATTTTTTTACATTCTTCACAATGTATGCGCATTGGAAGTTTAGTGTGTTTATTTCTTTGGTGTAGTATTCATTCTCTCATCATCCCACCCCGACAATTGGCTCCGTTATAATCTAAGGCTGGACATCCGATGCAATGTTCACTTTTAAATGTTTTACATAGATCACAAAATTTAGGTTTAAAAATTTTATTATTATATAATATATCGTTCCAATATTTAATAGAACTTTTTACTAATTCTATTTTTTTATTCATTCGATTTCTCTTTTTTTAATTCTTTATCATTGGTATCATCGTCAATTTTTTTAACTTTTATTATCTTCATTTCTTCTCTGTCCACAATATATTCTTCATCATCTTTAACACGTTTTAAATATACTTCAGTTTCATCATTTACATCTTTATTTATTCTGTCAACAATATAGTGTTCTTCTTCATCCCATGGAGTTCTTTTAATTGAAACTTTCATACCGGGTTTAAAGTCTTTAAAGTTTAAATCTTCTTGAAGTACCTGATTAAATTTCATATAGTTATCTTTATGAAAAAAGCATATTTTTTATATTGTATGATTGTAAAAATAACAAAAAATTCGTATATTAAAAATATAGTGATACATAATAGAGAAACTTTGTTGATAAATAATAAAAATATAAAGGGAAATGATGTATTAATCTTTTATTGCGAAAGATGTGGCTCTTTAACTAAACAAGGTTTTGGTTATAAAAAACGTTTTTTAGAATATAATTTTATATGTGGTAAGTGCGCATCAAAACAAACAAGATTAGAAAGATATGGAGATGAAAATTACAATAATGTAAAAAAAGCTAATAGAACTCAAATTAAGAGATATGGTTGTTTGGGATTTAATACTGATAAACAAAAACAAACGATGTTAAAAAAATATGGAGCAGAAAGTTCATTTCAATCAAAAAAATTAATTGAAAAAATTAAAATTACAAAATTAAAAAAATATAATTCCTATAATAATGTAAAAGAAATTAAAAAAACAAATTTAAAAAAACATGGTTATGAAAGTCATCTCAAAAGTCCTAAAATAAGAAGTAAAATAATAAAAACACGAAATAAAATATTTTACGACAATTTAATAAATTCAGACAGATTACAAAATAAAGTAACTCCTCTATTTTCTGCTGAAGACTATAAAGGCGTGGATAAACTATATAAATGGAAATGTAATAAATGTGACAATGAATTCGAAGACCATTTAGATGATGGTCATATTCCAAGGTGTCATCAATGTTTTCCCAAATGTAATTCTAAATATGAAAAAGAATTATTCAACTGGATACAATCCTTAAATATAAATGTAAAGCGAAATAATAGAGATATAATTCACCCGTATGAAATAGATTTATATTTACCAGACTATAAATTGGCTATAGAATTTAATGGGCTCTATTGGCATTCAATAGAATTTATTACGGATAAATGGTATCACCAGAAAAAAGTAGAATTGTGTCATCGAAAAGGAATTAGATTATTACACATATGGGAAAATGAATGGTCTAATAGCAAACACAAAATACTTTATTATATTAATAATATAAATGAGAAAATAAAAGTAAGAAAACCAATTTTTAATATAATTGATGGATATAAAATCTGGTATTAAGTTGCTGTCCATCGAACTATAAGCATTGCCACAGCATCACGTGCTGGTATCCCAGTAGATGATGCAAACATTTGAATGTAATCACCAGCAGAAAAATTAATATTCATAACAGCAGAGCTGGTTTCATTATATACTCCGGTGGAAGCTGAAAATGTATATAATGGCGAACTGTAATCATGATTCCTTCTAATCTCAAAACCTTTATCCATATTCCCAGATGCAATTCGTACGGTACATGCTACAATGGTACCATCATACGGCATGAGATAACCAGTTTGTGTGGCAGCTGCGCCATGAATGTTCATATATTTACCATCTGCACTATTACTTCCCCAATCTAAAAACATTTGGGCTATACTTAACCATTTACTTCTACTCTCATCATATTGAAATGCAAGTCCTATATCTGTTCGATGAAATAATTGAGCATCTTCAGGACTAACAGGGAAACTAGTACCTTTAGGCATGACAAATGCATCTGAATAGGCTTTTAAATTATCAATAGCATCTTGTACGTTGTCAGCGCTCAAGTCTGTAATTGTATCATCATAATAGATGTTATCAGCATCATTATTATTTACGAATGAACCATTCATTGTCATAACACTTCTATCGAAGAATGTTCCGTTTGTTGTAAACGTCGCAGTATTCCCAATAATAAGAGCTGAAGGTTGTATCCAGCTGTTGTATGCTGTTAGCGTACCATCAATTGAAATTGAGTTTGAACCATTTCCGATTTCTGCAGCAGCACATACAATTAATTCAGAGTCTTCATCGACAGTAATTTGGCTATACCATTTAGAATTACAAATCTTACATATTGTATGTGTAAATCCAGAAGGTGAATTATTTGTATCCACTGTAGATTC
Source organism: uncultured Thermoplasmatales archaeon (assembly GCA_964648565.1). Taxonomy (GTDB): domain Archaea; phylum Thermoplasmatota; class E2; order DHVEG-1; family DHVEG-1; genus EX4572-165. Next base: position 12,235 of record CAZYLG010000031.1, on the reverse strand, counting down.
TATATAATTGTAGCTGCTATCATGATATGATTCATAAAACAAACCAAAGTTAATATTTTCTATAGTGATATCACCATAAAATTTACATCCATTTGCTTTTAAATCAATAATATTTTTTGCAGTAAAAGAACCATTAAATGTACAATCTAAAAATTCTATATTATCAGAAAAAGCACTTGTATCATCAGTTTCACCTATAATTTCTACATTCTCTTCGAAAGTAACTCCTCTAATTTCTAATTGGGCAAAAAATTCATTCTGGGCTGAAATTTCTAATGCTTTACCAGATGCAGGAGAAATATGAACAGCATCATTACCAATAAGAATAATATCTTTAAATCTGTCATCATTAATAAGTAAATTTTCTGGATAATAACCAGGGGCGACCCATATAACATATGGAGCTCCGGTTGAATTATCATTATTTTGTTCTATTCTGTTAAATGCTGTTTGAATAGTAAGATATGGATTTAATATATTACCAAGATATGGAGCTACTGGAGAATCTTTACCATTTCGTGAAACAAAAATAACTCCTTGAATTTGTCGTCCTAAAATTGCTTCAATAGCATCTTGTACATTATCAGCTCCAAGATTTGCATTAACATCGTTATAACTGACTGCATATGCTGCATCAAGTAAATAAAATTTTCCATTATTTGCTGAAACCATATCTGATCGGTTATCAGTGGCTGATGATACATCATAATATACTTCACAATCAGTCCCATCAGCTGTTACTGTATCATAAATTCCACAGTTGTATAACCATGTAGATGTTTTTCCTTCACATAAAATTTTATTGGGTATTTCAACATCTCTGATAATAGCAGTACATGCTTGTCCGGTGGTTGAATCGAAATCAATCGCCCCGTCATCATCAATTTCTATCTGTGTATCTCCTCCACCATAAATAATTTGTGTTTCACCATCATAAAATGAAAGATGAGCACTATGAATAGTCAATTTCTCAAATAACCATGTTGCACCGCGTAATTGTAGATAATCTCCCCAACCAGCCCCAGTAAACGTAATCGCTCCAGCTGAACAATCTTCTAAATGAACTACAGCCGAACCAGTAACTGTATGAGATATATCAAATGCATCAGTTCTAAAATTAACTCCTCTAATAAAAACTCTTCCATTACCAGGAAATGTAATACTATGAGTTCCAGAGTTGGTACCAATTCTTGTTGGTTCTCTTCCTAATGCATAGAGCACAGTCCATGGCGGGATTGTTAGATTCTCTGAATATGTCCCCGGCCATATAAATACTACTGGATAAGAGAATGAAGATGCTTCGGCAGCGTTAATTGCTGCTTGTACTGTAAGATATGGATTGCTGAGAGTTCCTAATGTCACTCCTGTTGCAGTATCAGAACCGTTTTTTGCGACGAAGAAAATTTCATCTAATTCAACTCCGAATTCAGCTCCAAGCTCATCAATTGCATCTTGTACATTTTCAGCAGCTAGTCCAGAAGTTGTATTATCATATGAAATTTGTCTAGCTGGTCTCCATACGATATTCGTTCCTGTCGGCAATGCTCCATAAATACCTTCGACAACTGTTATCGAATCATGTAAGTCTACTCCACTATCATGTGAAAGACCTTGAATAAAATTGGGATTAGCCATGGTAGCAGAGTTATCAATATCCATTGAGATACCAGATCCACTATTTTGGATTGAACAAAAACTCGTTCGTACTTGACCACCGGTAGATTGAACAACTGGAGTTGTAGAAGTGCCTTTTACCTGACATGTATTTAATGTAACGACTCCAGTAGATGAAATTGTCGGGACATCACCTGATGATTCTATAGTAGAATTTGAATTAGTAAATTCTCCAAGATTATTAACTGTAACAGCAGTTACACCAGAAGTTGAAGGTACAATTGAAAATGAGGCTCCATCTAATTCTCCAGAGGTAACAACAACATTTCCGGTTGAATAACATCGATCAACTTCTAAACTTTCATCTTGGCTCACGTCTACAGTTAGTTCTCCTTTGAGCCATAAATCTTCCATCGCGGCTTTTCCACGCGGAGTTCCATCTCCAATAGTGACGTCACCTTCCAGTATTGTATTATCACCACCAGATCCTTGTAATGAAAAATTTCCAGGCAAATTTACATCTTCTGTATATGTGCCTGGAGCAAGATGAATAACACCACTATTCCCTAATGCTGTAGCTGCATCAGCGATCGTTTTGTATGGTTTATCATCAGTTCCGACAGCAACATACGAATCTGATCTATTAATATCAACGTATACTTCTTCGTTAGCTTCTGAAATTAAATTGTTAATTTCATCGATTGCATTTTGAGTTACAGTAGAATCGAGATTAGAAGTCGTAAGAGTATTATTATACGTAATTGAAGATGCAGGGTGAGCTCCCGATGCAGTTCTACCACCAATTTGATTATGTGTCCCCCAATCAATATCAGCAATCTTCGTCCATTTCATTGTTCCACCAACTTCACTGTAAATATATTGAGCAGGTTTTCCATCTCCATCATCACTGACTAATACTGACCAACCATCTGATGGTACTTGTTCTTCCCATATTGTTCCAGTATATTCATAGATACTATCATTAGATTTATCAATAAATCGGTCTTCAGCACTAGGAGCTCCTTGGTCAACCCATGAGGTTCCATCGTGATAATATAAATGCATATCATCTGTATCTAAATAATATTGTCCTTCAGATCCAGCAGGAGGTGTAGAAAATTGACCTTCTACTCTACAAATAACAGGAGCTTGCCATTGTACAGATCCAACTTCAGGGGCATCAGTAATGTTGTCCCAATGTACATTGACTGTAGTTGGATTTGAATCTGTTAACTGAGTAATTGTGTAATATCTATTATCATGAATATGTAATGATGTAGCATCTGAACCATCTGTTAGCGTTTCCGCTTCAGCTGTAGAAATATCCGTATTAGGATCAGCATCAGAAGCTTGTGTGAATGTCACCTGATGAGGGTTGTCTGTATGGTATTCCGATGTAATCGTAAGGGCCTTGATCGCAATTGTCGGAGTCATATCACCAGACGAATCAGACAAATCTGTAGTAGATAATACTAGATTTGATGCCTGAATTTCTGTTTCTAAGTCAGCTGTTAACCATCCATTAATTGCATTTTCGTCAATAATCATTGATGAATTTGATGGTAAAACGAGTCCCAAATCTTCAACTATGATTGTACTTCCTGTGGTATTTTTTAAATAATAAGCTCCCATATTTCTCTCTCTTTATTATAAGTTATTGTATTTCGAAAAAATTATATAATTGATTTCTTACTTCTTCTGGATTCTCGAATGAAGATTCCTCAATTTCAGAATCAATTTTAGCTTTTACCTCTTTAGAATATTCTAAATAATCAATACCTCCTATATCTAATTCATCAAGGTTTTGATTTTTAATATATTCATTGACATCTTCTCTAATTTTTTTAAATTTTTTATTATCACTAGAACTTAATTGTTCTTCATATAATTTTTTATTAAATTTCTTTAAATTCATTTAAACCCTCCATGCTATATGCAAATTTACTACTGGTGAATATGCAAGTGGTCCTGGCTGCGCATAAATCTGAATTAAATCATCAGCATCGAAACGGATATCTAATCCTGTTGCTGAAAATTTTGTACTTGACGTAGTAAAATTATATAATGATGTTTGTGAACCGTTCATTTTTATATGAAATGTCTTATCTAATGTAGATGGATCTTCATAACGTTGTCCCACTGTGGCTGTAATCCCTGTAATGATTCCATTCATTTGAGCTACATAACCAGCATTTAAGTCACTATGAAATCCTCCAGTAGATAAATAATTTCCACATGCAAATCGTGAACCTAATGTCACAATCATTTCATATAAACTTTTCCATACACTTCTTGTAGCATCATAACTATATAATATACCATTAATATTAGCTATTTGTCCTTCATCAAGCGATTGTGTCGGTGCGGAAACAACCGGTGTTAACTGTAACGGTGCATATGCATTTCCAGGATTTAATACTACTGCTCCATCATCGACATCCACGATACTTCCATTGTTGTATGCATCATCAAGCGAAACACTAGCTGATGATCCAGAAACTCCTTTCAGCCCAGTGTATCGATATGCTCTGATATATAATGGGGTATTCCACCCTTGTGTCGGAGCTGTATAATCTTTTCCAAGTATAATAAATCCATTCTTATATGAAGGGATCCAAGCTCCTTCAGTGGTCGGTATCTCATCTCCTAGAGTACCAGGTGAACTAGTACTTTCTTCAAATAATTGGGCAGCATATCCTCTTCCGAATACTTGTGGTAATAACCAATCACCTAATATATTTGAACTCGTATCTCCCTGAGTTGCATAACAAGCCCATGCCCTGTCGGCTACTCCTGGAATAAGTGTTAACGGATGCTCAATAACTTCTACGACAGATGATGTAGACGCCACATTATCTGCTTCTGTTTTATTGTTTGCTACAGGAACCGACTCCATAAAAATTTCTTCATTTTGAATAAATGGAGTCCAACCGTGTTCTTCTTCAAACCATCGTAATCCGCCTTCAGTTAACGGGTCCGCATTGTTGAGCCCCTGAACACCAAATACTTGTTTGAGTGTTAGATTTAATTTCTCTGTATCTGTTAATTCTGCCATAATAGTCCCTTATTAAAAATTATCTTCTTCTTCTGATTCTACTTCTATCTCATCTTCTTCTAATTTTACTTCTTCTTCAAAATTTACTTCTTTTGATTCTACTATTTTATCTTCATTTAATATGTTTTGTAGAATGTGGCGATAAACTCTTCTCATGTCTTCATCTACCATATCTAAACGATTTTTATATACTTTTGCCTGTTCTATCCATCGAACAGGACAATTATCTTTTGTAAGACTATTAATAAATTCTTGATTTACGCTGTTATACCCCATTATTTTACTCCTTTTAAGCTGTTCGTTCCCATATTCTTATGGTCTGATTTACTGGTCTTGTTTCTGATCCAGTTCTTGGAGTTCCATTAACACCATCATCGGCTAACCCATGAGTATGCGCTCCTGCTGAGGAAGTTGGTCTGTTATAATTAGGTGAGTAATCAGTTGTACAAAATGGGCCACTAGTATTAGACTCTCCTCCTACTGTATTACCATCAAATGTGTGATTATGGTTCCCTGGATCATCTGTAATATGTCCTTGCATCTGATCCAACTGTTCTCCACCTCCAAAAGCACTAGCATCTCCTCCTTCAGTCCTAAAGAAATCTCCTGCGTATGTTGAAGAAACGTTAGTCCATGTACCTGGCCATCCTAGGGTAGATGGGTCTGATTTCCCTGGGTATTGAATATACATCATACCTATAGGAAACATTTCATTAATACTAAGTTTTTTCCATGCTCCTATTGTTGTGCTATACACATGTTCTTGATGTATATCACCATTTGCAAGTGATGTCGGAAATGACATAAAACCTCCTATACGAATCTGTCCCAATATTGAAAATATGGTTGGATTGAAAAATCTCTTTCTGTAATCATTTCAGTACTAGTAAATGGGTTAGCGGCATCAAAAGTAACTGATTCTCCAGCTTCTGGTACATCATTGATTCTTATTACTAAAGGGTCATACCCTTGAACTGAATGACTGACGATTGAGCCTTCAACTTTAGCTATAAATGAACTCTCTTTCACTCCAACATTTCCAAAATTTGGTTGGAATTCTGCCCATGTATCAGCAACTTCATCTGTTCCAGTATAAGTTGCCGCATTCCACCCCAATGTTGATAGAGCTGTACCAGAATTGATTGTAAATGAAGCAGCGGAACCAGTTGTTGTAGTTCTAATTCCCACATTGTCTCCGTCCGCAAAAGCTTCTACATTATTTACAGTCGCTGCTGCTAATGCATCGTTTATTTCTGTAACAGTAGTTGCTACATCAGTTGTTTCGGTATCTAAAGTAACAGTCGTACCATCTATTCCGAAATCTTGATTTGTAGTTCCCCAATCAAATCCACTTGATAAATCTTCTGTCCCAACATGTGATGCGGCAGTTGCAGCTGCTCCGCCTCCAGTTGCTACAGCATCAGCACCAGTTTTTGAAACTGTTTCCTCAGCTTCAACCAAAAAACTGTCTAAAATGTATTGAAGAAGAGTCTTCATATCTGGAGTAAATAAATCCAGTTTATCTTGATAATATTGTGCCATTCTTACGAATTGGTACGGAACTCTTCCTGTTTCTGCTATTTGCCGTGTATAAACACTAGCTTCAATATCATTATATCCCATTATATAATCCTCCTTTTATTCCATATCGAATGGAGATGTTTCATTTTCTCCACCAAATGATATGGTTGTTGTCGTTGGTTCTGTATTCACGATTTCATTAATATAAAATTCTAGAGTTTTAGAAGCATCTTTTAATATTTCCAATCTATCTTCTTTTTTCTGAAATTTTTTCTTTACATCTTTTACGAATTCTGCAATTAATGCTAAAGCATCTTCTTTTGCCAAATCCTTAGATTCTTCTTCATCTAAAACTGTATATTTATTGCTTACTTTATTTTCTAATTTTAATTTACTCAAAAAATTATTTAATTCCTTCATCTAGTTACCCCCAATTTGTTATTTCCATATATTGAATATGTGGAGCTGAATTATCTGGATATTCTACTTTTACTATAATCATATATCCACTATCTTCAGTTCTAAATTTATCTAATGTGAATTGAAAATCTGATCCACTTTGAATATCTCTGTTAATCCAACAACCATCCCCATCTATACCAGTAAATGTTGCATAATTATAATCAATATGTAAAGCCAACCACCCAGTTTGAGACGGAGCTTTTATCCATACTTTTAAATCCTGGTTATGTAGTTGAGTTTTATTAATTCCAGTCATTCGTAAAATCCCACTTGCTCTTGTCAATGTAGTATCTTTAAACGCTCTAATATAAATCTTATTTATATCAGCAGCTAAAACACTATAATCTGGGTTCCCAGAAGGTAAATCATCTGAGAAATCATCAACTGGAAAAACTAATTTGTCATCGAATAGTTGTAATCCATTTGTTCCATCATATGTCACAAGGGATTGAGTACTATCCCATTGACCAGTAATAGTAACAGGAATAGTATCATATGCTCCATCAAGAAGACGATAATTTTCATCTCTAAAATATTCTTTCAACGGAGTTGATGCTGGATCATATGAAAAAATCATATAATTATTATCATCAGTTTGTTCTGGTGTATATGATCCGTATGGATCTCGAGGGGTAATGGTCGCCCTTGCACTCATAGCAGATTGTCCAGAAGCTTGAATAATTTGATAATTTGTAATTGCCATTGTCTCTCCGATATCTGGTGGTGTTGACACTCCAGATACGGAAGATGCATTATATGTAATTGGGGTATTAGGTAGACCAGGCCAATTACTTACTGTCACCGGAGCATTAGATACATGATACACATTATTGAATCCATTTTGTACTGAAAAATCTAAATACCATGATGAATCTTCCCCATAGTATTTAACTCCAGATAACCAATAATATTGTGGAGTATCCTCAGTAATGACTACAGCGTTTACCAATGGATCAGCTCCCGTATCTGTGTCATAAAATATATCTAATGTATTAGATGTTTGTGTACCAGTACCCAATCCACTATGTTCGACATAAAAACTATTATATCCCTGTCGTAGCATAGAAGCTACATCTGTCACATTAATTTCTATTTGCCATATTTGATAATGAGGGAAATTATTGGCCTTACTGACACCAAGCACTTCTATATTACCGTAACCAGCTCCAGTACCGACAAAATCTACTACACCATCTACTATTGGATCACCAGAACCCTGTGTATCATATGTACTAATATCTTGTGATCCATCTCGATTTGATTCATCAAAATTTGCTCCAAGATCAACAGTTCCAATAGCACTACCGTTAAAATATACAGTTACTAATCCTCTATCTCCATAGTTTGAATGATTTGTACCTTCAGTTTGTATTCTAAATGATGTTACATCAGTATTAATGATGTAATCAACTGACGTTCCTGGACCTTCACCTGTTTTATAATTGCTATTAGACTGTGATAAGCGTCCAGTATAGAATGATGCATCTAAAAAAATTAAATCAGTTCCAGTTAATGGTCCGGGTGCATCTGGTGTCCCGATATATGCTGTATGTGTTAAATCGTCAATAAATACATCATCTTCTGGTTGAACAAATACTAATTTTTCTATATTGGTCCCTAATGGATCATGGTCATATTCTGTTACTGTTAAAGAAAATGTCGATGTTATTTGAGTCCATTGAGAAGAAGGTGGTCCTTCCCATCGGTAGATGACATTTTCATCACCTACGAGTCTTAAATCCCCATCATCATTTCCAACTAACGGTAAATCTCCAAAGGATGCAACCTTTGGTTTCCATTTAGAATAAAGAGTTAGTCGCTCTATCGCTATTACTTTATTAAAATCTCCAGTATCATCACCGACATCTGTTTCTGATAATACCAAACCATTCGGATATGATGGATCAGTCGATTCTAAATCATTTAATGAATTAGTTAAATCAAGCGTTAAAAACCCGTCAAAATCGTTCTGATCAATTGTAATTGATTGCCCATCGGCAATCATGATTCCAAGATCGTTAATAGTAACATCAGACCCTGTTTCATTTTTAAGAAAATATTCCGGCATATTATCTCCTACCTTCTTATATAAATAAGTGGAATTTAATATTATCTTTATTGATAATGAGTAAAATTTTAATTTTTTATAATAATTGTTTTATATATATTGGGCTATTTTTTCAGATATCCAGTGCATTATATTTAATATAATAAAGGCTGGTATCCAACTTAAAGCTAGATACCAGATCCCGAATGAAGTATAAATCGGAAAAAACAAGATTCCAAAGAATGAAATATATTTAATTCCTTCCGATACGTGGTATAATATAGTTAAGAACATAAGCTCCAACCGCATTGAGGACAACTAATACAACCATCACGGTATACTAAATCACCCCTGCATTCAGGACATTTTTTGTTTGACATAACTTTTTCACCTTCTTTAATATATTTCTTTAATATCCTGCTCACAGCCTTTTCAAAACTAACAAATGATGAATCTTTTTGTAGTTGTTCAACAATAAATTGTAAAGGCACTCCATGTCGTAAACCCATAGATATAAAACGCGATAAAGATCCATATACTTCATTAAATGATTTACCAATATTTTCTACTACTACTTTTTCTTCTCCATTTTTTACAATTAGATTATAATAACTTTTCTTTACTTTTCTAATAATTCCAGCTTTATTTTTCTCCAAATCAATAGATTCCTTTGGATTGTTTGTAACAAACACTTCATATAGTGAACCATTTAATTTACCAATTAAAATAATATGTTTTTCTTTATTTACTGAAATTTGATGAATATCACATTCTAAATCTTTAGGCCGTTTTGGAGCAAAAGTTCTTTCAATATAGTTTGGTCTGAATCCATTGCCATTTTTAGGGTCATCTTTTTTATATGATAAAATACCAGCTACCGATCCTCCAGGATTGAATGACGTGAATCCCTTGAGTCCTTCATCATATGCATATAAAAATAAATTCTTATACTCTTCGAATGTATAATCCATTGGTAAATTAGCAGTTTTAGAGATAGATGCATCGATATATTTTTGAAATATTGATTGGATAGCGATTGCATCATACGGGTCAACATCATTCGTGGTAACAAAATATTCAGGAGTTTTATCATCACCTATTATCTCTTTATATAATAACCAAGCGTAATCATATACTGTTTCTGTGGTTGTTTCATCATCTCTTCCTGTTCTAATTTTTCTATCATATTCTAAGGAAAAAATAGGTTCTATCCCAGAACTACAATTTTGGCCTAAAGAAAACGATGTAGTACCTGTAGGAGCTGTCGTGTTTATATTTATATTTCTAATACCATATTCATACATATCATCTCGGATTTTATGTGGTAGCTGTTTGATAAATGACCCTTTTAAATATTTATCTCTGTCAAATCGTGGAAATGGCTTTTTCTCTTTAGCTAAATTAATAGAAGCTTCATACGAAAAATTGCGTAATGATTCAGCAATTTCTTTACTCAATTTTTTACTTTCCTTACTACCATATTTCACTTTCATCATAGCAAGCATATCTGCTAAGCCGGTAAAACCTAATCCAATTCTTCTATCATTTAAAGACATCTCTCTAATTTCATCAAGCGGATATGATGTTGCATCTAATACATTATCTAAAAAACGTACCCCGGTATGAATAGTTTCTTCAAATCCATTATAGTCAAAAGCAGGATTGTCCGAAAACGGTTGTAAAACAAATTTAGTTAAATTGATGGCTCCGAGATTACATACTGAATACGGGGGAATCGGCTGCTCCCCACATGGATTACATTCTTGTATATCATATAAGTACCAACCATTATTATATTTATTAATCGCACTTAAATTTAATATACCTGGCTCATTATGTTCAAAAGCATTTTCAACTAATTTTTCATACAAATCCTTGGCTTTTACGGTTTTATATACCTGACCATTAAATTTTAAATCCCAATTTTCATCTCTTTTATATGCTTTAATAAAATCATCTGTAATCCCTACAGAGATATTAAATTGAGTGAGAGCTTTATTTTTATCTCCTTGTTTTGCCGTAATAAATTTTTCGATATCAGGGTGGTCTATATTCATAATGGCAATATGAGCGGAATTGTGGGAAATAGATTCTAAATCACTTAATTCATTTTTAGCGTTGAAACAATGAACATCTTCAACTTCTATGTCGAAAGTATCCTCTTCTTCATATTCTTCAACTGATGTGATCGGTATTAATTCAAAATTATTTAAATCTGTATTCATACATTATTCTCCTAATAAAAATTTTTTAATTACATTAAAATCAACATTATTTTTTTTATAATCATATTCCCAAATAGTTAATAACTCATACCCGTTATTATTAGCAACTTCTTTTTTTATTTTATCATAATCGTGTAAATCCTTTGCTGATTTTTTAGTATCACCCGGAAATGTTAAAATCTCTTTTTCACTAAAAAGAATTGGATTTGCATGCCAGTAATCTCCATTAAATTCTATAATCTTATTATTAAAACAAAAGTCATAAAAATAATTTTTATCACTATCGGTTAAACATAGTTCATATTTAACACGATTCCTATTAATCTCAGAAAATTCTATTAATTCATCAAAAAACTGTATTGATATTTTTGATATTTGATTATGTGATACTTTGCCGATACTAGATTCATACCATTTCTTATATTTTATTCTACCAATTTCTTCACCATAACGTTTTATAAAGTTATCTAATGTTCCCGCAACTTTATTTTTCCAGTTCTGTAGTCTTATTACTGCTTCTTCTTTCGGATATTTTTTCATCAAATTATCTAATGTTATAGCTGTTTTTCTACAAAACTCATTATATCTTTTTCTCCCGTCAACTTCACCGTATCGTAAAATAAACCCATTCAAATTCATTTTTCCGTACTGTGATTTTCTGAATATTCTGTGCCCATATTTTTTTAAATTTGTTTCTTCAGTTTTTCTTTTATTACAATAACCTTGCATTTCATATTTAATTTTATTATTTTCATAGTTATTTTTTGATATTCTTTGATACATATTTAACCCATTTTCATCAATATTATTTAGCATTTTATATTTTATACGTGATTTTACTTCTTCAATTTGAAAAGGATTCTCAACACCGTACCGCTTTAAATTTGTTTGCTTGATTTTTTCTTTTACTTTTGGTATTTGACCCACATTTTCTACACCGTATTTCAATTTCATATTTTCCTTTTTTAACTCCATTGCTCTTTTAGAATAGGTACATTCTTTATTCCCACAAGAAAATCCTTTTTTATGATTTTTATACTTTACTGTATTCCTATATGTACTTTTAATAATATACACTCTATTATTACAATCTGGATTTATACAATCCATAAGATATCCATTTTTTCTACTGCTTTTTACTTTTCGAATGTTTTTATTCATTACCATAACCGTGGACCTCCTATCATTATCTTTATAGGAGATTAAATGTTTTTCTATTTTTCTTTTAGAAAATTGAAATTTGTTGGATTTTTCTTTATTTCTTTTGCTGTAATCCATTCGATTAATTGTTTACTATTATTATAAACTAAC
>CAZYLG010000030.1:4285-17419 GCA_964648565.1 uncultured Thermoplasmatales archaeon | reverse complement strand
ATAAATCTTATATATCTGAAATTTTTTGTATATTTTACTTTTTAAAAAAAATAAATGGTATCATTATCCGAATACATTAAAAAAAACCATTTAAATCCTGAAAAATCCATCTAAATAATTGTGGAAAAAAAGATATATCCTGTTTAAACAGACTCATATAGACCGGATTATATGCATACGGACTTTCCGCATCAAAAATATCCTTTGCTTTTATCTTAATCAAATAAAATTTATTTTCTTGATAGTGATGAGTTATATTGATTAATTCAGATGATTGATAAGGACCTATCCAATCAGAGATTGTTCCATCACCCCAATCGATTTTTATAAAAACATTATCATCTTCAGGATCTGAAACTTGACAAGAACAGTGATAGGAGTTATTATTTCTTCCAATAATGTTTGCATTAATCTCCGGTTTTGATGGGGGTTGATTATCTCGAACGATCACGTGAACGATAGAACTATACCACCAATTTTGTCCTTTAACTTCTTCAATACCATCAGTTCCATTTATCAGTTCATAATAGGATTTGTTAGTACGCTCTTGAATCAATCGTAAATAAGATTTATCCCCATAAATCTCTGGATAAATAACATTTTTATATCGTTGGTCAACTTTTGCTTTTGCGACAATATAGTATTCCCCGGGTTGATCAAAAGTGATTTGTTCAGTATATATTCTTCCAGAAGTCTGTCCATTTTTGGCGTTATCCCATCCTGTTCCACCATATAAATATCCATTATATTCATTGTAATCCTTGGACGTATGTTGGTATTCTTCTATTGGATTTTTATTTTTTCCCCATTGAACTGATGTATTATCCACGACAAGACTTCCATTTACTTGCCAGGATAACGTCAATGAATCGCGGGTTTTAATTATTGGATTAGTATCTTTTAATGAAATCCATCGAATATATGGTTGGGCCAAATCTGTTTGGTGTATAAGAAATCGTCTCACCTCTTGACCAAATCCAAGAATCGTGTCATTTCCAAACCTTGATTCTCTAGGATTTTTAACACTTGACATTTCAGGTGTTATCCAAAGAATTCCGGTTCCGGGATAATTGCCAAATTTTTCATCCTTAACAAATGGATCCTGAGAAGGATGTTTAATAACATCTGCAGCATATCCCCACGGAGTTAATCCTCCCTTAACAAGATAACTAATATGTTCTCTGATAGTACCAACATTATTTTTCGTGAAATTTCCTCCAAAATCTCCAATGTAATCACCAAGTCGAAGAGCAGCAGCATCAAAATAATGAAAATCTGGTGGAACGCTCTGATAGTGTTTCCCGGTAATCAAGCTTTCAGCAGTAACACCAAGATAGGTACTTGCCCATGGATAGATAAGCATTCGAGTACCACCATGAAAATCACAGCCAACCCTAATACTGTGATTGTTCACAAATTCAACTAATGTTTTCCCGGGTACACTAGCCCATAATCCTCCAGTTGAAGTCCCGGGACCATTATAATCAGCTTCTCGATTTAAATCCCATCCATGCACATCATAACGTTGTACGGTATCAAATCCATAGGGATTATGGCTAATTTCAAAGTATATTTCTCGATGATCTAGTAACCATTGTAAATATTCCTTTGAAAAATCGTGACATGGTTCATTGGTATATGCCTTTCTCATTAACCAATCTGTAAACCAATACATGCCAATGGTACCTGCGGTTTCATCACCATGAGGACTTCCTAGAAACAATACTTCGGGTTTATGTAACCCACGGGTTTCATTTGTTATTCTCACATAGTACAAATCATATCCTCCAGCCACAACTCCCGTGTTGTATAATTCATTTGCTTTGAATACCTCAAGGTAATCTGGAAATTTTGATTCTAGATTTTTATACCACTCAACCAGTTCTTTATAACTATCTGGTTTGAAATACCATTCATTTGTATTTTCATACTGTGTTTCAAGCCAAGGTTCGGAATCTTGATCTATTTCAATTTCTCCTTGAAGGCCGTTTGAATACGATGTAGCTATCGAGGCAAATAACAGTAAAAATAGTGTTAAGAATAAGAAGCAATACGAACTTAATCTTTTAATCATAAAAATCATATTATAAAATAAAGAGAATGTATATTAAAAAGTTTTTGATATTAATTCACCTTCAATTCTAAATCATATTTATCATATATGAGATTGTCCATCCTAAATGCTTATATTTTTTTAATCTATCAAAAAAATTTATTGATTTTTAGTTGTTCTTCATTAGTGAAATCGATATACTGCGCTTTTATGATAATTTGATAAGATTTAAAGCCTCTATCATCCCATTTCCAAGAAAGAGAATGAAATGAAGTATCATATTTTTTATTGTCGTCGATTAAAATTTGTAAATGGTCCATGGTTAGAAAATCTGGAGTGCAATAGACTTTTATGGTAAGAGGCCCAAACGCAATTATTGAATTTTTTAATTGAAATATTTTATCATCATTGATATATAAACCAGGTGTTGGATTGACTATGTGAATGCTTGGTTTTATTCCAAGTGTAATGTTTTTTTGGTTCACTGATTCTGTATGATTTAATTGATCAATTGCAAAATATGAAATGGTGTGTGATCCGGTACTATTTATCTTAATCGGCGTTGTATACGAATTAAGTTTATTATTATTTAATTGGTAAAAAATAGTTTTTACACCGCTTCCAACATCAGTTGATTGTAATTCAAGATTAATTGTTCCACCTAACGAAGGATCACCGGATATAATACACGTTGAATTTGGCGGATGGTTATCTATTGAAATAGTATAGGTTTTATTTTTTGGTGAAAAAAGCCCGGCATAATCTGTTGCATACACCGAGAATGTTGTTATTCCTTCAGATGAAAGAATGAAACTTTGATTATATTGTTGCCAGGCATCATGAACATTATGAATTTTATACCATATTTGTTTTAAATCAGAAGTGTTATCTAATGCGTTACAACTTACCGCCACATTTGAGATAAACCACTTGTTTTCTTTTGTACCATTCAGGCATACTTGTATTATTGGCGGGCTCATATCAATTTTTATTATGTCAGATTGAACGTTTTCAGTATTCCCCCAACTATCTATTGAATAATAATTAATTGTATAACAACCATCTGAATTGATGCGTACAGGATCTAAATAATTATTCCACTCACCATCATCAATCCGATAGTAGATATGATCAATTTCAGACCAATCTGTTGCATGAAATGTTAATTGCACTGGACTAGTATACCATTCATTGTTACCCTTAACTCCCATAACAATCATATCCGTTACTGGCGGGGTATGAGTATCAATTCTAATATCACAAAGAGATGATCCTTGTTTACCCTGATCATCTGTTACTGTTAGTTTCACATCATATAATCCATCTTTTGAGAAAGTGTGAACTGGGGCAATCTCTTTAGATGTATTACCATCATCAAAATCCCAAGTATAATCAACAATACTTCCATCAATATCCCATGAATCTTCTCCTTGAAATTTAAGGGTATTTTTATCTGTAAAAAGCTGCTTAGGATTTGGAACAGCTACTGGCGGCCAATTATCATTTACGTAAACAGGATAGGATACCCGATCAATCTTATTCTCTTCATCTGTAATCCTTAACGTAACATTGTATAATCCTTCATATGCATACTTATGTTCTGGATTAGATCGTGTAGAGGTATTTCCATCATCAAAATCCCACTTATAGGTTTCAGCTGAAAGTGATTTGTCTTCGAAAATCAATGGTTCATTGGGATGTATGAAATATGGTGACCATGAAAAATCAGCTCGGAAATCTTCCATTCCTTTAAGTTGAACATATGGATCTCCAAAAAGGGTGGTACTGTAATAATTATGATACATATAATTTCCATCATCGATTCTCCATAAATTGTCTTCTTTGGAATCTTGATTAGCTGGACCTAATCTGGAAATTTTTTCTTCAACATTACTCAGTGCATCCCAAAATTCTCGAGCGAAACGATTATCGGGACCATCATAATTATCATTACTTCCATAACCATACCCAGTGTTCATTATAGCAGCAAATCCTCCATGTGGACCAACCGTCCATGATTCTGATATGCATTCATCCGCAGCTTGAAATTGACCTGGATGGCATCCTTGAGAATACCAGAATGCATAGTTCGTATTAGTAAAATTAAGAATTTCTTCTGAAGAAAACTGCATGCAAAATGTTGGACTAGAATGTCCAAGATGATTAATCAGATGAACACCAGTATTAATATCATTTATTAAATCGAATTTATTATATTTTTCATCTCTTTCATAACGACGTTGAATTGTATATATTTCAGATGATATTCCTTGAGTTGCGTGCTCATAGTCTGTGCAAAGATCAATACATCGTTCTACATATCCTCCTCCCCAGCCACCATTTCCACTCCAAACATATTCTCCTACTGATTCGGCGATAGTTAATAATGGATCTAATCCCCATTCATATGCTTCATAGGTTAAAGTTTTATTTACGAAATGTTCAATTTGCTGATAATTATCAACACTGGCTCGTCCGATGAATACCTCAGCAGTAAGATCAATGATATCACCGTTAACTCCATCATGTTCTTCTCCATAAAAGGAGTCGTTATCGTAATTGTAACTTCCATCTAAACATTGATAATATACATCAGATGCCAAATACATGTCATCTCCATCTATATCCCAAAGTAGTCGAACAGGTACAAATTCAACATCACCAGCAAGTAAGATCCAATTTGTTTCCCAATTTAGATAGGAATCTCTAATAAAATTTCTAATTCGTTCAGGGTTATCTTTACCGGAGTATTCTTCATAGATTTCTTCAACAGTTTTTATTGTGCTGGTTAATCCTTGTTCTTGTCTTTTTGATAACAGTTTATGAAAATCATTTTCTCCACGATAATTTTTAAATTCTTCAGTGGTAATGATAACGTAATCTATGTTTTGGGAAGAAGTATCACTATTTTTAGATGAAGGTATATGGTATGACGCTAACGTTGGCTTGTCTACCTCATTTATTTTTTTTAGTACGAGTTGTTGATCATGGATGTTACCTCGATAAAGCTCTGACGCAGGCGCTGATTCCAGATGAATTGTTACATTCATTGTTTGATAAAAATTGATGATACCCTCAGTATGATCATAGTTTACTGGATGAAGATTAAGGTAAAGAATAGAATATCCTCTAAATCTTTGAGTACCAATAATATTGAAGTATGTTTTTGGATAGAGATTTGAAGACTCGAATTTTTCAATGGATTGAGAGGTATACGTTTTAGTAAATGGAATCCCCGGTTGACTTATTTGCAATGTAAGTAGTTTATTGATTTGTTTCGGAGGACTTGTAGTAATTGAAATTGATGATACTTTTGTGTCTTTAGGTAGCAGGATTTGAACTGGTTTAATAGGAATTTTTGGTTTTTTTATTTTTTCATAAATTGAGCAGTTAGAAATACTAATTTGATGAAAAGTCTGATTTTGATTTTTTATTTTGATAATTTGGGGTTGATCAAAGTCAAATGTGTATGAAACATTAAGATTACTTGAAGTAGGCTGTACAAAATTTGTTAAGCCTGAAAATAAGATCATTAAACCAATAAGAGATATAATCAAAATGATTTTTTTCATATTCATGTCCCTTATAAAAATAAAGGACACGATAATTAAAAATCTTTTGATAGACTGATTTTTGAGTAATATTTGATTTTTTTTATTTTAAGCAATCCGTTGGTAAATTTTCTTTTTTGAAAAAAGGATTTGAAATAACTGGCGGGTTTGCTAAAGGATAATAATCATCAGTGTAACCATGTGGAATATCATATGCGGTATCAATAATATTATCAGAATTGTTATCAAAAGCTCCTTGAGAGGGTAAATGAAATTTATCCCAATAATTTCCTTTGGTTACATTTTCCTCTTGATCATATTCAATATTTAAATTGGTGTTATGAAACCAGGCCTCTGGAATAGTTGCTGTATCCCAGACATTATTATAATGATCTTCGGCATCCCATTCAGTATTGTTACAAAATAGATTTTCATAAACAAAATTATAATTTGCACCACAACATAAGTATATTCCATGTAAATTATTAACAAATGCGTTATGACTTACTTGACAGTTTCTATTTCCTTTAATTCGTAATGCATAATTATTTTTGAGGAAATAATTGTCTGAAACTGCATTATCATTCGAACTTGTATGAAAATAGATACCATATTCCGAATTATTAAAGAATTTATTTTTCAAAATACTATTTTCATGAGAATATTTTGTATATATTCCACAAATATTGTTCTTAAAAATATTATTTTTTATAATGTTATTATTTGATCTGAGATCGATTGCTGCATCGGTATAGTATTTATTTTCGCCATTATTGTTTTGAAAGGTAAAATTTGAAATAATTGTTCCATCCTCAGCATCAATTGTGATAATATCCTCTTCATTTTTTATTCCATCAATAATAGTGGTATTAGCATTCTCTCCATTAAGCATTAATTTATGATTTATAATTAAACTTTCATAATAAACTCCAGAATGAACAAATATTTTTGACCCTGAGGACGAATTATTAATTGCTCCTAAAATAGTGTCAAAATGATCTATTCCAAATCCATCAATATCACTTGTAAAATCACCATCAACATAGAAATCATATTCATCTTCAATTTGTGTATCTATTGTTTCTTCCACATTATTTATACATCCGCTAATGAATAATAAGAAAATTAATAAAAAGATAAGTATTATTAGGCTCTTTTTCTTCATTTGAAATTCACCATTATATCTTAATGAACTTTTATGTTTTTATATTTTATCTATAGAAAACTAATTTTTTACACCTCACAATCGAAAAGGAGAACAACCTTAGAAATAATTAGTAAAAAGAATAATTATTTTTTATTAAAAATTTGAAGAAACTATTTGAAAATTTGGTTTAATAGTTCCCTAATCACTAAATTATTTTCAATCAATTTAAACTTAATGAAATCTAGCAAATCAAAATTTTTGTTTTTAACATAAGGCATTGCTATTTCCATGCTAGCCCAATCACTTTCTTCATCAAATTCATCTTTTGCTTTTGCTCGTAGCGAATATGATCCTCGCTCATCCCAAGTATGAGTTAAGGATATTGGATCATCTGAATCAATTGGTCCAACCCATTCTTCAACAGTGCCATCACCCCACTCAACAAAATAATACACTTGATTTTCATTTGGATCTGTTGAAATAAATTCATATTCTGCAGGTTCACCAGCTTTTCCTTGATCCTGACCACCAATGATAGGAATGGATGGCGGTTGATTCTCAATTATTTCAAGAGAAATATTAGCAGGATCAGACCAAGCTCCAAGGTTATCCTGAACACTAAAATAAATAGTATGAACACCCGAAGAAAGCATAGTGGTGTTAAATGAAGATCCATCATTAATGATGCCATCAATAGATGATTCCCAACGATATCCGGTGATTTCTCCATCATCATCCTCGCCATATCCTAAAAAGGATACAGATTGGAATTCATGGCCAGGATTAGGAATTACTTCATAAATAATTGCTGTTGGTTTCTCATTTTTAGAAGGATCAACATCATCGTCATCGTCACAATCATCGCATACATCATCAGCAAGCAATGAAAAACTACGTAGTAACTCTTTATCTGTTAAATCAGCATCGGTTCTTAAAATTTCAACAGATTGTGCTTCATTTCGAAAATATCCTGATGAAACAGAAACACTTGAAAAAACAAGAATGGAAATAATCGAGAGTAAAATAATGCCATCAAACATATTTGTTTTCAATAATGAAGGTTTTTTTTTCATAAATTTGGCCCCTTAACAATTGTAAATATATTTATGATTATTTAAATTTTTGTAATATTATGGTTTTATTTCATTGGAAAATATTATTTCTATATGTTTTCATTAATGCAAAGAGAGCATGTTGGGTATTATCAATACGAAGGCTGTTATCAGTTAATGAGGTTTTAAAACCACCAATGGCAAATTCTGGATGATCTAAATAAAATGAATTATTCTTGGTAAATTGTGTTTGTAAAATGAACCGAGTACCATTTACAAGAACCTCATGATATTTTTTGATATGAAATGAATCATTCACTTGTAAAGCTAGATGATATGCATCATTGATTCCTTCTAGGAAAACGGATGTTGAAAATGTAGGAAAGTATTTTGGAAAACCCCCGATTTCATCTGGATAAGTACTATTTGAAATATAATAATTATCAATCATCCAATCATTCATTTCAAAAATAAAATCAAGAATCTCTTGATTTTCATTATACTCATATAACATTGCATATGTTTGTGTATGCCACGGAATAAATGCCGTGTTTTTCTGTTCACGCCAATACGATTGATAATAAGGAAATGCTTTTTCCACTGCAGATACATAACTTTGATTTCCGGTTAGTTCAAATAAATGCATCAAAGAAAGCATAGCTTCACCAGGATAATAGTCAATCCCAGTATTTTTTTCAGAGAAAAAATAGGTATCAAATGAACCATTATCCTGTTGTAGATGAAGAATCCCACGCGCAAATTCATCTAATAATTGTTGTTGATTCGGAAAATCTGGTGAATTGATCAAAGACAATATTAAAAACGCATTACTTCCTAATTTAGCTTCACCATCAATACGTAAGCAAGAAAAGTTAGACGTTTTATTTTGAAACTGCAGATAATACCTTAACGAATTATTTATCAACTCATTTGCTTCTGTTGAATTAAAAAAATGTTTTGATTCGGTGATAGCCCAAAGAGATGCTAATTGACGAAGATGATTATTTGAAGATGAATATTCATGTGTACTTGGAAAATACCAATAATTTAACAGATTCGTTTGATTATTTACTTGTTTTAAAAACCATTGATAACCTAGAAAAATACTTTGATTGATTCGTTCCTTTGTAATTTCATCAGCATTAACTGGAATGTTGTAACGATACAGTGTTGTAATATTTTTTTGTCTTGTTCCATAAAACGTAAGCGTATCATATCGAAATAAATCCACATCAGCATCTTGATAGCACATATCAGTTAAATTTGCCTTGTCACATAATCGTTGTAAGGTAAATTCTAAATCATAGTTATTCGTAATCGGTACTGATTCTTTGAAAATCGTTGGTGTATTATTATGAATTAATCCTATAGAGTGAACACCTAGTTCAATGGAGTTTTGTAAAAACACTGTTGATGTATTATACACCCAGGAAGCATTAGACAGAAAAGAAAACATAACAGTTGTATTAGCACGTTGATGACCCTGCAATGGTCCGTTAAATCTAGGGTCTTGAATTGCTTCAATAGTTGCTTCTTGAATATCTTGGTACAATCGATTTGTTTCAGTAGGTAGATGAGATCCACTTTGACATCCTCGGACCGAACCATTTTCCAAAAGGGTGATGAATAAAACGTCATAATCTGGATTTGTAGATATCCTTGGTTTTTGAATATCTGACAATGTTTTATTTGTAGAAAAATAAGTATCTAACACATCATAGGAATATTGAACTAACGTTACCTTATCTGTTTCTGAAAGAATGCTTCCATCAGATTCATTGACTGGACCCGGATAAAAAACAATTAATAAAATCGGAAACAACGCAATCAGAATGAGGACGATTCCAAACTTTCGAGACATATTCAATCATAATTATTTTGTTGACATTTAAATCATTTTCTTTACTACGCAGTATCATGTTTAAGACGATATTAACAGCACTCACTTTAGAAATATTTCAAAAACATTAAATGAAAAATAAGAAAGAAGATTTGATTTATTGATAGAGATTAATTACCAAAAACACTGAAGGTGAATTCATACATGGTTGGTAAATCTCTCCATAACGTTCCACCATCACGAGTAAACCAAAAGCTTCCATCACTGTATTGATCACCAAACGTGTAACCCCATTCATAGCCAAATGAGCTTGTGACTCCACTTGGAGCTGGTGGACAAACGATAAAATAATCTGTTGAATTGTCTACAGAAGTATCAGTAAAATCAATTTCGAACCATGACCAACTGGATGGAACGTTTGCTGATGGGATGGTTACTGAATCAAGTAGTGTTCCTTCCGGATCATTTTCACGAAGTTCAACAGTTAAATCAAATTCTGGAGTGCCAAAACTTCTCAAATAAATATTTACTTTTGTTATCAGTGAAGTTGAAACCATAAAGCTTTGTGCACCAGCCCAATCACCATCAACCGCATGACGAATCGGAAAACCTCGACTGAACAAAGACTGACCTGCTGCAACGGTTTCACCCGGATCAGTAACTATGATCATAGTAGAATAATCATCTATTGCACCATCATCATCTTCAATAGATAGTGAAACGGTATAATATCCATTAGTTGCATAACTATGCGTTGGATTCTGAAGCGTAGAGGTTGATCCATCACCGAAATCCCAGTTCCAACTTACAACACTTCCATCACTATCAGTTGAATCATCAGTGAAAGAAATTGTTTCTCCTTCTTCAGGATACAATGGAGCAAATGAGAATTCGGCTGAAGGAGCAATATTTGTTATTGGGTCTGCACTAATTGCATCATCCGCGTAATCAGTGGATTGATCAAAAACAGCTGCAATAACCCGGATATTATCTGACGTTATATCTCCATAGCCATCAGTATCTCCATCATAGGTTACGGTAGTATCCCAAGTTGAGGACCCACTAACACTAAAATCTTCATCTTTTGGAATCTTAAGCAATGCTTGTTGAAACGGAGCACCTTCAGCATTATTCCAACGAGATACAATCTCAGTAACATAGATGCGAACATGTCCATCATAAGTTGAAGATCCGGTATTAATAACAGATAATTCAATGTCCATTTCTGCATCGCCTAACCAATACACAGAAAGATCTAAATCAACATCGGCAACGGTTCGGGTTGCACAACTATCAAGAGCATTTTGCATTTCTGATTCAGCATCGTCTCCACCACCAACTACTTTGGTATATCCTCCATCATAATAGGAAGTTGGAAACCCTTCACCTTCATCAAGTTCTGCTTCTCTGTCTTCTGCAGCATCATTCCAACCAATACCATAATAAGATTGAAACGCAAGGGTAACATATTCAAAATCGCCAACTAGATTTGGAATTGCATTTTCTTGATCTGGACAAAAACCACAATTTGATGCAGCTTTTAGCTCCATTAAAATTGTATGAGTATCATCTTTTGATTCATCAATTGCTTCTTTAGTATCTGCAATAGAAATTACTGAAAAAATTATGGAAAGCATCAGCATTGAAACAAGCAAACTAAAACACTTGGCTACATATTTTTTTTTCATATTTATTTTATCCCCTATATTACTAATTATATTAATGTTATCAATTGTTAATTATTTAATATTTTCTATTAAATAAAATAATTCTTTTTGAAAATGATATCGCTTATATGGCTAGAATGTTCAGTTGTGCTTGAGCTTTATTTTCTCCTCGGTCTATCGCTTCAACCGAGAGAATATGAAATCCTTTCTCTGTAGAAGGCCATGAAAACGTATAATTTGAAGAACTAGTTGAATCAATCAAAATATTATTAATAAAAACATTTAACGATGTAATTGACGTTTGTTCATCATGTGATTCAATTATCACATCAAAATCACCGATCACACAAGATAAAGGAAAACTAAATGAAAACAAAAGCGTGTTATGATACTGTAAACCAGATCTAGGAGAACAAACACTTACTTCTGGTGGTATCTCATCAGTTTCAATGATCGTAAGTTCAATTGTTTCTTGAAACTGATTACAATATCCATCCTCAACGGTAAGGGTAATATCATAGATTCCTTCTTCTGCATACACATGATCAACGAATTGTCCACTCAACTGAGATCCATCACCAAAATCCCAGGTTACTTGATAGGGTTGTAATCCACCCTCAATCGAACAATTAAAAAAAAGTTCTTCCTCAATAATTCCTGTTTGAGGAACAACATACGAGACCTGTAAAGGATGTTCACTCCAAATATTTGGACTCATAAATGGATAGTAATCCTTGTTGTTATTTGCACCGGGCACATTATACAGTTCATCACCAATCCCATCACCATCAGCATCAACACCAGTATAATCACTCCAATAATTACCACCACAGGGATAAGTCATATTCCATTGATTTGAACCTTGATCTATCACATGATAAAGATTTGAAATAAAATTATTATGAAAGAATATATTTTGAGTGCTTCCTTGATCAATGGTGATTCCACGTGCATTTGATGAAAACGTATTCTTTGAAAAAACACTGTTATCCGTGGTTTTCATTTCGATACCATAAAAATTGTTATCAATAACTGTGTTATTTTTAAAGGTAAGATTATACGAATTATAAATTTTTAATCCGTAATCACATACTCCAAAATAATTATTTTCTATAATGTGGTTTCCTGCAGCAGTTGGCCAAATATAAATTCCTTCATGATTATATGAGATAATATTATTTTTAATAGTAGAATGTTGAGCTGAGGACATTAAAGAAATGCCTTTATCATGTATTGAAATATTATTATCTCTCACAATAACATTATCTGAAGTAATCTTAATTCCGGGTTCATGATATTCCCAATCTGCCCATTGAATAAAAAAACCTTCAATAATAACGTTATCGGATCGAACATCAATACAAGGTATATCACCACTATTTCCTCCATGAATACTGGTTGTTTCCCTGTTTTCCCCATGCAAAATAATCGGGATATCAACAATTACGTTTTCATAATACAATCCAGAATAAACAAAAACCAAATCTCCTTCTGAAGCGTTATCAATTGCGTTCTGAATAGTAGTGTAATTCCCAGAACCATTTCCTCCAACATATAAAATTTTTTGATGCGAATCTAAAACTTGTTCTTCTGACCGATAATTAGGAATGAACTGAATTGAGAGGATAAGAAATAAAGTAATTACAACAGAGAAAAACCTGATCATTTGATAAGTTAAAGATGAGTAGTCCATAGTATCCTCTTAATCAATAAAAGCAAATACATTTATTGAACAATAATCGTTATTATATTATCGTTTTATAATAATATATAGTTTTTGATGAAAAAATGAATAAAAAAAGAAAAAGGAAAGTATGTTATTCC
>CAZYLG010000030.1:1477-4275 GCA_964648565.1 uncultured Thermoplasmatales archaeon | reverse complement strand
AGGGCAATTGATGAAATCAATTCAACAAAATGTTGGAATTTTTCCTCAAGAAGTTGAAGTAACAATTTGAACCAAGATGTTTGATGAGTGGAAACTGACACGGAGATAGATTCGGAATCATCATCAAATTGCTCATTACTAATGATAATATTTCCTTCAAACTCAGTATCTTTATCATCTGGAATTTCAATAGTAACATCAATAACAATCTCACCATTTTCAGGATAACATTTATCACCAGATGTTGCTGAAAACTGCCAGTTACCCCAATCTGGAAATTCTGTAATCTCCCAATTCAAATTTGAAAATGATATTCCCTGATTTTGTATAGTGATTTGAGTTTCAACTGTTGATCCCGGACGCGCGTTATTAATCGTTATTTTTCCAGAAGCAACTAAATCAGATTGTTTTGGAACAAGAGCTTTAATACAAAAATTAGCTGAATCATCAAAGGTAGTTAAATCAACCCATTCACCAGATCCATCCTTGTAAAAACTTTGTCCAAGTTGAGCATCAGATCTAACCGTTGTACCCATAGCAAGAGTTCCTAATAACACTGGAATTTCAGAAGTGCAATCATATGGTTGACCACCTTTTGAAAGTGACAAATAAACATAAAAATCATCATCCGAATTCAACCAAACCATTTCTGAAAGTTCAATGGTATGAAAACCAGTGTATTCAATAATTCCAGTTTGAGAAAATAAAGGCGATTCTAATTCACCATACTTGTAACTATCATAAATGATAACTTCATATTCAACGTCATCCTCAGCAGTATAAAAACTCACTGCCGAAATCGGTTGGTCGTCTTCAGCGGTAAATGCATTAAATGCTTCAACCGAATCAGTTTTTGTATCTCGCCAACCATGGTAATCATGATAATAAATATGATCGTAAGAAAACGGTTGCACATCTTGAAATGAAATTGCACCCATTTCAGGATGGACACCAGCATGAGCATCATAATATGAAATCCAGAAATAACCATCTAATCCCCAGCCAGCACCCCAACTGTTTTTAATCAACCATGCACCGGGTTCTGGAGCCAATGTTTCTTTAGTATCATCCCAACCAACGATTGCAACCGCATGATTTGGATCATCATCACCTCGATAATAATGAGTGTAATCATAAAGAGAAGCTGAACCATACGCCAAACATGTGCCAATCGCTCCTTCTTCCATAACCTTTTGTTTGATAAGATCAATATTCTCTAAATTTTCCCCCACAGTATACCATTCAATATCATGAGCATAATACAAATGATAACTCGGATCATACCGTTCAGGTGCAGTATTAAACGATTGACCATCAATATCTCTCACCGCTCCATCTCCTCGAGAAAGATAAGCAGAGGTAACCAAATAATCACCACCATAATGTACATCTAATCCCGGACCATTAGGATCATCATCATTGTTAAACGTATTAAATCCATTCCACCAATCAAGATGATACTCCGCTAAATTTGGCTCACCAATTTCATCTGATTCAACTTCATCCCAAATACCCGTCATCAACAAATTACTCTCCATAGAAGCCATAGATCCAAACGTCCAACACGTACCCCCAGTTTGCCCTTTCACCGAAGTCACATAGTTTTCTCCATTGTAATCTCTCAAATCAAAAGATGGTGGTAGATTTGAGCTAGTTTCAGCTGCCTTTAGATCTTTTTCGGTGATCCTTGTGACAGTTTCCTGAAGAATGGGCTCTGCAGAAAACGCATATGATGACATTACAAGGAACAGTACTGTTGTAATCACAAAAAATAGTTTATTTCTCTGTTTCATAGTCTTTGATTGCCCCCAAATTTAAATGGTTAACCAATTATTAATTTATATGTTTTTAGCTATATTAAAAATTTCTGGTCCCCATAGAAAAACTCATACTAAAAAGCAACTGAATAACTAAATATTTATTAATAATACCAGTTCAAAAAGAGATTTTTAATGAAATACTTATTCTTAGAAACTATAAATCTAAAAAATGAAAAAAAGATGGGGGATTAGTTAATCCCATATGTTCTAAATGTAAACTCATACATTGTTGGCAAATCACGCCACCATCCACCACCATCACGAGTAAACCAAAAACTTCCATCATCATACTGATTGCCAAAAGCATAACCCCATTCAAAACCAAAAGCATCCTTATCAAAATCAGTTTCAGGTGGAAGAACAATAAAATATTTTTCACCAGGATTTATAGAAACATCAGCAAAATCAACATTAAACCAACTCCAAATATCAGGGATTTCATCAGGCGTAAACGATTTACTCCCAATTAGATTTCCAGATACACTATTTTCCCTAAGCTCAACAGTAAGATTAAAACCAATTTTTGATGAAGATCTAATATAAAGATCAATACTAGAAATCGTTTCAACAGAAGGAACAAAACTTTGTGCACCAGCCCAATCACCATCAACAGCATGACGAATTGGAAAACCACGATCGAACGAGCTTTGGTTCACATCTATTTCTTCTTCACCACCTTCTCCTTCGAATGTCGCCGTCACCGCATAATCACCATTCATCGTAATCGTCGTACTCGCAGAAGACGGATCAGCAACACTACCAATATCACCAGTCCACTCAACAAAAGAATAATCCACATCCGGTGATGCCACTAGATCAACCACTGATCCAGCATCATACGTAAACACACCTTCACCCGGCGTAGTCACACTACCACCAACCGAACTATCAGTCGTTAAATCAAACGTATCAATCGCAAAAACCGCCGTCACCGCATAATCACCATTCATCGTAATCGTCGTACTCGCAGAAGACGGA
>CAZYLG010000030.1:0-1377 GCA_964648565.1 uncultured Thermoplasmatales archaeon | reverse complement strand
TTCACCCGGCGTAGTCACACTACCACCAACCGAACTATCAGTCGTTAAATCAAACTTAACAACTGCCTGCACAGACTGCGATGTTATATCCGTTTGACTCGTAGTGTCTGTTACCTGCAAACCAACAGTATGAGGATCAGTATCACCAAAATCAAAAGAAGTAGTCATACCAGATGCATCATCATACAATCCATCATTATCCAAATCCCACTCATATAATGAAATACCATGATCATCCGTGGAACAACCGGCATCAAAATCAATGGTAGTTCCACTACCAATTCCATCAGCATCAGACCAGGTGAAACAAGCAGTCGGTGATGCATCAATAACGAATTGATAAATCGCTGAAGAATTGTCTTTTCCTGATGTGTCATTAGCCCAGATGGAATAATTGTATTCGCCGGGTTGAGCATAAGATTGATTGAAATAAAAATTATGATTGCTAATATTATTCATTTGGAATGAGTGTTCTGTTGAATCTGGATAGGTTAAATTAAACCATACTTCATCAACCATTACATCATCCGTAACATTACAACTAATGTTTACAAATCCATTTTCTATTTGCTGGGAAGGAATAGCTTTGACGTTAGTAATCTCAGGAGGTTCACTGTCAACGATGGTTGTGACATTGATATCATCTAGAAGTTGTCCATAAAAATCTGATGTTTTTCCTACAAAACTAATATTATGATAACCAGTGTAATTACTTAAATCGACGATTTGTTTCTGATAATCCGTATGCGTAAATCCTGTTAAATTCCACACTTTTTCACCACTCGTAATATTATAACCATCTATCCATATCTCTAAATCCATTGGATTAACAGTACTTTCAGCAGCATTCCAAAATGTTAATTCAGTATTTTTAGAGAAATTAAGAGGGGGCGTTGTTAAACAATCACCAGCAGCCCAACTATAAGCCCATTGACTTCCATTTCCCGGTTCACCATATAATGAATCAAGCCAACCTGTATTAGTTTCAAATTCCTCATCGAAGGGATCTCCTTCAAAACCAGTTTGAAACAAAGTAACAGTGTCTCTCTCTGTATTATCTGCGTGGATTGGATAAATTCCATAAAAAACTGGTAAAATACCCGTACTCATCAATAAAAAACAAACGATTGTTAGAACTAAAAACGTGTTATACTTATTATTATATACCATAATACTTCCTCCATTATAATAATACCAAATCATTATCTATTTCATAATATATTATACTATCGTATATAATGTGTTATTTCTAAATTATTCAGAAGAAAAATAACAAAAAAACTATGCTCAAAATTGATATATGATAAAAAAAAAATTGATTAAAATGACTGGAGTTTTGCGTTTTACTAAGTAGTTATATGTACTTTTTTTGTAGAT
>CAZYLG010000029.1:0-17546 GCA_964648565.1 uncultured Thermoplasmatales archaeon | reverse complement strand
AATCATTTGAAGTATTTTTTCCAATCATCATGCGGGAAAGCAGTGATGAACGTAAATATGTGAAAAAAGCAGTAAACTGGTCACTTCGAAATATTGGAAAACGAAATCGTTTTTTGAATAAAAGAGCAATAGAAATCGCTGAGAAAATAATAGAGAAAAAGAATAAAACCTCAAGATGGATTGCAACCGATGCAATTAACGAACTTACTAGTCAAAAAATACAAGACAGATTAGCAATAGAATCATCGAAAAACTGATTGAGAGGCGGAATAAATGATTAAAAAAATAATAATGCCCTTATTATTAATGATTAGTTTTACACTTCCATTTTTTAGTGGATGTGTGGAAGAATCAGAACCATCTTCAGAACTAGATTATTTAACAACCATTGATACCAGCGGACTTGTTGGTTACTGGCGATTCGATGAAGATTATTGGACGGGCAACCAAGAAGAAGTCAAGGATAGTTCAGGACTTTATAATCATGGAACAATCTTTGAAACTGCCCAAGTACAACCCGGTAAACTTGGGAAAGGACTTGCCCGCTTTGATGGAGTGAATGATTACATTTTCATTGAAAATAGTGATTCTTTAGAACCAGATGAACTCACTATTGAAACTTGGGTGAAAAAAACGGGATCGACTTCTTTTGAATATCTTTTATCAAAGGGAGCATCAGTAGATGATCATTCCTCATATGCGCTTTATACTGATAGTGATGGTGGGCTTTCCTTTTATGTTACTGATGGGATAAGCGTAGCGAAATCCCCACATGTTGATTCTTCTCTATGGGATGGTTCATGGCATCATATCGCGGGATCATTTGATGGATCAACCGTTCGATTATATGTCGATGGCATGGAAGTGCAATCTGGGGTAGAACATAACATATCAATTGGATATAATCTGACCACTCAGAACAATCTTTATTTTGGTAACTACAATGGAAGTGTTACTCATCCTTTCAGTGGAGAATTAGACGAAGTGTTCATTTGGAATAAGGCATTGAGTGCAACCAAGATTCTTCAGCATTATAATGCTGCAAAAGAGATTAGTTCAACGATTTCTCAAGCCTCAACATCCTTATCTGGGTTAAAAGAAGAAATCAGACAGGCACTTTCCGGTTTAACCCATTCAGATCTTGTGATTATCAAAGGAAATAATCTTAGCATCCAAGAAGAATTACTGATGTATTTTGCTCAACAACAACTCCCAGATCTAGAAAGAATCGAATCAGTTTATGATACTGAAATTACTAATATTTCGGAGTTTGCTTCCAATTATCAAAAACTTATCTTTTTAGGAGGTAATAAAACAAACGAAATTGTAGGATATCTGTTAACCTCTAATCACATTGAAATAGAAGAACAATACATTTCAACTCCTTTTGTCGCATCATTTGGGACAAGTTACTATCTAGATAAAGACGTGATTGTCTTTTCTACTGGTTTAGAAACAACACACTTGGAGAACAAAGGCCCCCAACGATCACCACTCAGCCAGATCATGGATAAACGATTAATCCCCATAGTTGCTACAATTGCAAGTATTACCATTATGCATATTGCTAATCTTTTTGGAAGTACGATTAGTGAATTCTTTTTTGATTTTACAAGTGAAAAATTAGGTGATCGGAAAAAGAAGAAACATGATTTCAAGGAAAAAAAGAAAGTTTCAAAGAAATCTATTGTTCATCTAAAGGAAATTGCTTCTATTAGTGTTGCTATCATTGTTCTTTCACTTTCACTTAGTTGGACATGGTCCACGGATTTATCACATTTCTATTCATTACTTCTCATTAATCTTTTTGTGGTAAGCATATTTTATCTTATTAGAGAGGGGCTGCGTATTCGTTACTCTAAAAAATATTCATTAACTACGGAACATGTGTTTTGGCCGCTGGGATCTATTCTTACATTTTTTAGTACGATTCTTGGTAATACATTTTCTCTTGCTTCATATATTGCTCTTGAAAATGAAGAAAAAGAAAAACGGTATAGTAGGATGTATTTTACCATTTTCAGTATTCTTTTTGGGTTAACCATTCTTACGTTTCTAGTCAACATCATCTTTTCATCAGAATTACTTCAAATGTTTTATGTGTTCACCATTATGGCTGTTTTTATTGATATGACTCCAATTGAGCCAATGGATGGATATGAAGTGAAAAAACATAATATGAAACGATGGATTGCGTTATATATTCCAGTATTTATCGTCTACTTTATCATCATGTTCTCAACGTTGATATAAGATGGTTATTAACAAAGTTAATATGGGATAAGAATCTTAGATATGGTGTATGGCACAAGCAGCGTTTGCAGCAGGATGTTTTTGGGGAGTTCAACACGAATTTGATCAAATAAAAGGTGTGAAAAAAACTGTAGCAGGATATATGGGTGGAACAACGAAGAATCCCTCTTATGAAGAAGTATGTGCTAATAAAACAGGGCATGCTGAAACCGTTTACATTGATTTTGATGAAGAGGTGGTTTTGTATGAGGAATTATTAGATATTTTCTGGAAGATTCACAATCCAACACAAAAAAACAGGCAAGGACCAGATGTGGGAACCCAATATCGATCAGTGATTTTTTATTACACAAATGAACAGAAAAGAGTATCTGAGATATCAAAGCAAAAACAGGAATCATCAGGACTGTTTAAAAAAAAGATATCTACAGAAATCATGGTCGCGTCTGAGTTTTATCCAGCTGAAGAGTATCATCAACATTATTTTAAAAAGAATGGCGCGACTGGTTGCCCAATTTAATTTTTTAAATAATAAAAAAAGTATTGGTTATGATTAGGGAGGAAAGGGGGAGAAAAGAGAGGATGGGATGCTTTAAAAAATAAAGAAATCTGCTCCCCCTGTCGTTAGTCACGTATAGTCATTATTATAAATTAACAATCTATTTATTTATAAGATTAATCTCAATATTCTATATATTTTTTACATTTTTTGGTACTATAAGAAAAAGTAAAGAGAAAGGCAGTTTTTTTAGAAAGGAAAAAGTAGCAACAAGTAGTGCTCCTCTCTCTTTTAACCCACAGTTCAAAGTAAATCATTGATATCTTTAAAATTAATCGGTATAATCTATATACCTCATGAAAAGTATATATTTTGATGAGAGTATTTATCGGTAAAAGTTTCCAAGTTCTTCATCGATTGCTTCTGCGATTTTTAGCATTTCATTGAAAACTCTTTGGGTATCTTGGCGTATCTCTTCAATACTTTTTTGTAAACTTTGTGATCTGAGTCGATACTTGTTTTTTTCTTTAACGACTAGACGTGCTGCCATAAAATTATTTAAATGATATACAATGGCTCCGCGGCTTAAGTCAAGTGCTTCAGCGATTTCATCACTTGTGAGACCTTCCCCTTCTGCCGTGTCTTTGACCAGTAATCGAAAGATTCTCCCAGCAGTGTTGTTTTTATCTCGTTGTGAGAAGTATCCAAAGGATTGACATATAAAATCAATGTCTCCAGTGAGGTTTCCAGGTGCAGGAGTTCTTACTTTTTTTAATCGAATTTTATACGCCATATATTAAATATTCTTTTAACTAGAATATAAATTTTTCGATAAATCGTTTATTTTGTCAATTTAAAGTCAACAAAAACAAAAGTTTTTTATAGTAGTAACGATACACTATATAGTGTCAACTTAAAGTTGACTAAAATAAAATTAGATTAACAATAAAGAGGTAAGATAAACATGAATAAAGATAAGAAACCAAATAGAAAAGATAGAAACAACAGAGATCCAAACGATTTCTTCAACAGATTCTTCGGCAATCACTTCAACCAATCGCCACAAGATATCTTCGATCTCTTCGAAGAACAAGTCAAACAAATGCAACAAGAAATGAACGCGTTCAACCAGCACAATAACCAACAATCGGGTAACAAACCACGGATTTACGGATGGTCATACTACATAGGACCAGATGGAAAACCACACTACCAAGAATTCAGTAACACAGACACTGAGCCAACCATGCCAGGAATATCAAACCAAAAAACACCTGAACTCTCCACAGAAAAAACCGAACCATTCATCGATGTCATAGATGGTAAAAAAGAAATCTACATCACCGTCGAACTACCCGGCGTTGACAAAGAAAATATCAATGTCGAACTCAACAAAGACACCCTCACTCTTGACGTCAAAGACCCAGAACGAGGATTTACCAAAGAAGTAGATCTTCCAGCCGAAGTAACTAAAAAACCAGTTGAAGCAAAGTACAACAACGGCATCCTAAGCATCACGCTAAAAAAACGAAAACAAAAGAAAAAAGGAAACAAAATAAATATTGAGTAAAACCAACTCAAAATTATTTTTTCCACTTTTTCTAAATTCAAATAAAAGGAGATAACTATGAAAAAATCTGAAGAATACACACTCAAAGTAAAAGAAGCCAAACCCCGCGATAGCGGACGAGGCATTGCCCGAATCGATCAACAAATCCTAGATCAATACAAAATTATTCCTGGAGATGCAGTCACACTCACAGGTAAAAATAAAACCGCTAGTATTGCCTGGCCAGGATACCCCGAAGACACCAACTCAGGAACAATTCGCATTGATGGAACAACTAGAAAAAACGCAGGCATCGGCATAGACGATAAAATCACCATTCAAAAAACAACAGTAAAACCAGCACAAAAAATCACTCTTGCTCCAACAGAAGAACTTAAACTCATTGGCGGAGAAGAATACCTCTCACAGATTCTTGAAGGACGTATTATCACCAGAGGAGATCTTATTGAACTCACGGTTATGGGACGAAAAATCGATCTAGTCGTCACCAAACTCAACAGTCAAACCGAACATGCCATCATCCAACAAGCAACAACAGTTAAAATCAGTGAAAAACCAACAAATCCAGAAGAACAAAAAATACCAAAAATAAGCTACGAAGACATCGGCGGACTCAACGGTGAAATCAAACAAGTTAGAGAAATGATCGAACTTCCCCTCAAACATCCAGAACTCTTCGAAAAAATGGGAATCGAACCACCAAAAGGAGTCTTATTACACGGACCACCAGGAACTGGAAAAACATTGATTGCAAAAGCAGTAGCTCACGAATCAAATGCAAACTTTTTCACACTTTCGGGTCCTGAAATCATGAGCAAATACTACGGACAAAGCGAAGAAAACCTTCGAAACATCTTCAAAGAAGCGATAGAAAACGCACCATCAATCATCTTTATTGATGAAATCGACTCCATTGCATCAAAAAGAGAAGAAACCCATGGAGACGTAGAACGACGAGTTGTCGCTCAACTACTTGCAACCATGGATGGATTAAACGAACGTGGAAAAGTCATCGTTATCGGTGCAACCAACAGAGTAAACTCTCTTGATGAAGCACTTCGAAGACCCGGTCGATTCGACAGAGAAATCGAAATAGGCATTCCAAACCGAAAAGGACGAAAAGAAATCCTTGAAATCCATACTCGTGGTATGCCACTTTCAGAAAAGGTCAACCTTGATAAATTCGCAGAAATTACCCATGGCTATTCTGGAGCAGACTTGCAAGCTCTCAGCAAAGAAGCAGCAATGAGAACCCTAAGAAAAATCGTTCCAGAAGTTGACTTAGAACTCGAATCAATACCCACTGAGATACTTAATAAACTTGAAGTTACTGATGATGATTTTTACGAAGCATTCAAATCACTCACACCAACTGCACTACGAGAAGTCATCATAGAATCACCAAATGTTTCCTGGAAAGACATTGGAGGACTAGATGAATCCAAACAAGAACTACAAGAATCAGTTGAATGGCCAATGAAATACCAAGATGTCTTTGAACACATGGATGCAAAACCCCCAAAGGGAATACTATTGTACGGTCCACCAGGAACAGGAAAAACATTGCTTGCAAAAGCCGTATCTTCAGAAAGTGAAGCAAACTTCATTAGTGTGAAAGGACCAGAATTTATGAACAAATGGGTTGGCGAAAGTGAAAAAGCAATCCGAGAAACTTTCCGTAAAGCTAGACAAGCCGCACCATGTATCGTGTTCTTTGATGAACTTGATGCTATCGCACCCACACGTGGGGAAAGTTGTGGATCAAGCCAAGTAACAGAACGAATGATCAGTCAACTGCTCACTGAATTAGATGGACTTGAATCGTTAAAAGATGTTACTGTAATTGCAGCAACAAACAGACCGGATATTATTGACTCTGCATTGCTTCGACCTGGTAGATTTGACAAACTCGTTTCAATTCCAACTCCCGACATGAAAGCGCGAAAAGAAATCTTTGCGATTCACACCAAACATAAACCATTAGCTGATAACATTGATTTAACAAAACTATCGGAAAAAACCAAAGACTTTACTGGTGCTGATATCGCAGCGATTTGTAATGAAGCAGTCATGGCAAGCATTCGAGAATACATTGCAACCGGTAATCCACTTGACAAAAAACATCTTGACAAACTACAGGTTCAAAAGAAACATTTCGACAAAGCAATGCAAAAAGTCAAAGCAATGCCAAAAGAAAAACTTGAGAAGTATACAACTATCGCAAAAACATTTGATGATTAAATACGCTCAAGTTCCCCTTTTTCTTTTTTTTATTTTCATCCAAAAATCTTTTTACTAATTAAGAATTCAGGGTTGACCACATGGTCACAACTATTCTTGTCATCGGATTAACGCAAGATCATGCAGGTAAAACAAGTCTTGCTCAAGCACTGCTTTCCTATTTTTCAGATCAAGAACAAAAAACCTGCGGATTCAAACCATTTTCTGGATACAATTATTGGTATCATTTTGATATGGCTCATCATTCATTATCTAAGGGAAGGCTCTACAGCAAAGATATTACCAAACTTAAACAACATTCAACACTTGAAACAACCATTGAACTCGTTAATCCCATTCACCGACTATGGAATGAGCCAGCAATCATGGACAGTCTTACCACTATACCACCCTTTATTATGGATCGATTCAGTATCTTTCAAAATGATATTCTCAAAAATCATCTTCTTATCAATCAACTTCTTACAGACCGATTACCACAAAAGTATCAAAAAAGATTAGATGAAAAAGAATATGAGATTCATCACATAGATACCATACAATCAATGAATGCAATTATTCAATCTTATTACAATCAAGCAATTGACTCTTGTTACAAACAAATTGAAAAAAAGGCTGATGTCATCGTAGTTGAAAGTTATGCAGATAATGCATTATTACCCTGGAAAACCTTGTCACACTTTGATATTGTCCTTGGAATAAAACCATGGGAAATACAGCGTTATGATCCAGAAAAATATGTGAAAGCAGTACAACTCTCAAAACCTGTTTCAGCATGGGAAACATCAACAAAAAAACTAACAGAGCTACTTAAACCACTTGAAATATTTAAGGAAAAACCAGCAGTATCCACTGAAATCATCGACAAATTAAAAGAACAAATTCCTGAAATGATTTCATAAAAAAGAAGGAAAAATAAGTTAAAGTTTCTTACTCGCTTTTAAAAGATCCTTAGCAAAAGTTGTTTCAATCAATTTTAAAGGACGGCCTATAGCATCTTCAACCTTAGTATCGTAAGAAAGTGATCCAATATAATCAACATTTAATTTGGATGCTTCTTTTGAAATATACTCACTTGAATCACGGGCCATATTCTCCACCACACCAAGTAATGGTAATTTTCCTTCAATCAAGATCTTTAAAAGTTTTTCAACTGCGCCAAATGCTACTTTTGAAGGAGTGGTTACAACTAAAAACTCAGTTTGGGGAATGTAATTTATCACATCCAATGTTTCATCACCAATTCCTGGTGGTAAATCTAGAATGAGATAATCAAGGTCATCCCAGCGAGTGATAGCAAGAAGTTCTAGGATGATATTAGTGACATCATCGCCCCTAAAAGCACCAGGTTTATCCTCAGAAAAATATACCAGGCTCATAAACTTAATACCTTCAATTTCTTGAGGAATAATTCCATGTTCCTCATCGGGAAAACCATTAGGAGAAAAGCCCAAGATCAGATGGGATGATGGACCATAAAGATCCAAATCTAGTAACCCAACTTTTTTTCCTTGCTCTGCTAAGGTTAATGCTAAGGTTGAAGCAACCATACTTTTTCCAACACCACCCTTACCACTAGCTACAGCAATAACCCTATTTACCTCTTTTAATCGAGTTTGAATAACACTAGGACGCGGCTCCATGTCACTCTCGCTCCTTTACTCCTTTAATCGATGAAACACTGACCCCCCGACCTTTCACAATACGAAAATCAGGACTACCGCATTTCGGACAACGCGTATGAACAAAGGCAACTTCAGGAATGAAATGAATGGCTTCTGCTTCATCAGCATTTAATTTATCTTTCATATCCTTAAACTCCCAATTATGTTCACACTGCTTACATTGAAGCGCTGTTTCCTCGGTCTCAATGTTGATTTTGACATCTTGAAATTTATCGTCATATGTTTCAATAAGTTCATCTAAAGCAAATTTAAAAATGTCATCAGCGATTTGTTGAAGTGCTCCAAGACGAACATTAATCTCAGTTATTTTCTTTAGATTCTCCTTTTCTGCTGCAGAAATAGATGATTTAATCACTGATTCTGCTAACGCCCATTCATGCATACAACCTAACCTCATTTATCATTCTTGTTTAAACATTTCCATCCCCTCTTTATAAGGAGAAGATGATTTTTGTTTTGATTTTAAAAAGAATCCTTTTTTTCGTTTTGGTGAAATAACTAATGAAATAGCAAAACCCGTTGCTGAAACAACGACGATTGATGCTCCAATTGGAAAATCAGCGACAAGTGATAGATAAAAACCGAGTAAACAACTCACAATACCAATCAATGGTGAAATAATCATAATCTTTTTGAAATCATAAAAAAATTGATACGCTGTTGAAGTTGGATTTACAATTAAGGCAAAAACAAGCAAGCCACCGACTAATTTTAAGGAAAGAGCCACCGCAAAACCAGTAAAAAAAAGTACTGCAAAATAAAACAGTTTGGTGTTTATCCCTGCTGATTCAGCAAGTTTCCGATGAAACATCACAGCCACTAGTTCCTTATAAAAAACGATCACAAAAACAAGTAATACAAAAGAAAGTAATGACAATAAGAGCACATTATCATAATTAACAGAAAACAAACTTCCCCAGAGAATACTTAATGCTCGGCCAGTAGCAGCTTCACCTGGTTTTAATGATAGAAAAATGAAACCGAGTGCTATCATCACTGAAAACAAAAAACCGATGACCACATTACTTTCAAGTCTTGCTTTTTCAGATAAGGGACCAAGTACAAATGCTGTTGCAAAAGCAAATAGTACTGCACCAATCATTGGATCAATAGAGATTAAAATTCCAAATGCAGCACCAGCAAAGGCTGCATGTGACATACAATAGCCAATTGAGGATAGATTCATTCGAACCACAAAAGTTCCCATTGTGGAACATACAAAACCGGCAAGGATTGCCCCAAGGATTGAAGGAAGTAAGAAAAGCAATGGAAGATCGGCCATTATTTTCCTCCTTTTGGGAATAATGAATGAACCAGATTTGATCGTAACACGTTTTCTTTGGTATCATCCATAACAATGGATCCTTTATCCATAACAATAAGTCGATTACATCTACTTGGAAGAAACGTGAGATCATGAGAAACCATTACGATAGTAGTTTGGTATTGATTATGAACCCGATTTAACATGATTTCAATTTGGTTTCGAGCGGAAAAATCCAGGTTTGA
The DNA here is from genome assembly GCA_964648565.1 of uncultured Thermoplasmatales archaeon. Lineage (GTDB taxonomy): Archaea > Thermoplasmatota > E2 > DHVEG-1 > DHVEG-1 > EX4572-165. The sequence goes on along the minus strand of CAZYLG010000029.1, from coordinate 7,789 downwards.
AAATGGTTCATCAAGCAGGAGTAAATCTGGTTCTTGTGCAAGTGCTCGAGCAAGAAGAATCTTTTGAAATTCACCCCCCGATAGTTTTCCGACTGCCCGGTTTGCATAGTCAATCATTCCAACTAATCCCATGCTTTTCCAAACGATCTCCCAATCTTTTTTTGAAGGAAATCTGAATAATCCAATCTTACCGCTTCTTCCAGACATGACCACGTCTTTACAAAGAAAGGGAGCACGCGGTTCGATTTCAAAATTTTGAATGACATAACCAGTGTGTTTTCGAATGCTATTTTTATGTTTTTTAATTTGTTTTGCAAAGACTTTTCCTTTTCCAGCAGTATATGGTAGAATTCCATTTATGGTTTCTAGAAGCGTTGTTTTACCCGCACCATTTGGACCAATGATGGCTAGAAAATCATTTTTTCTAACAGTTAGATTAACATTATGGATAACTGGGATTTTTTCTCCCTCATAAATGGCATCTATTTGATTAAGTTCTACGATTGCTGGATTTTTTTCCATATCTATCTCTTTTATTCTATTAGGAAAAGATTAGTGTCTTTTCGAGCATACATATCTTCTGAATATGAAATGATGTTTTCTTTAGTGACATTATCATCAATTTCTTGTTGAACTTGTTTTTGTAAAGTAATAGTGATTTTTTTACCCGTTTTATTTGAAAATTCGGCTTTTGGTTTTCTTTCATTTTTCACGGTGATATTTCCTTTTCCAAGAGTGCAACCTGATCCAAGTTGTATTCCATCGATAATGCATGAAATCGGTGGAGTTGTGCCAGTTGATACAGTGACATTTTTTTCGAATGGATCAGAACCTAGTTGTTCGCATGCTATTTTTCCCATTTTATATCCTATGACAGCGTAAGGGCCTAAATGTCCATGAAATTGCTCGATTGTTTTTAATGTTTCATCCATTTGTTTTTCACCTTAGTTTATTTTTTCTTATACATTATAAAAATGATACTGCAAAGAGCAAAAGCGAGGATTGTTGTTAGCCCAAATGCGTTTCGTTGTAATTCAACAGCATTCAGTTGGCTTTGTAATTCCTGAGTTTGTTCATTTGTTAGATCAAAAGAGGTGATTCCTTTGATGAGTTGATCTGTGTTATAAGTGATCATTTCTAGGTAGGTATCTGCATTTGGTATTGCTCCTGGAAAATTTGAAAAAATAACATGGCTTACTCCAGATTCACTGGCGACTCGGGCACCGAATTCTGTTCCACTTTGCAGGTTGTCTACAACTGCTGCTACTTCTTTGTCAGATGCAGCATTAATAACTTCAAGTTCATCTTGAACGGAAAGGCTTTCTGGAGGTGGATAATAATGAGTTACATTAAGACCAATCCATTCTAAGAAATCTTTTTGCCATTCCATACTCACAATTTTTCTATCAGTTAATCCTAATGTTTCTATTCGGTTTTGTAATTGTCCTGCTTTTTCATTGATCGCTGTTAGATATGTATCTGCATTTTCTTGGATGATGGTTTCTTTTTCTGGAATAGCAGTTTTTAGACCTTGAGTGATTTTTTCAACGTAAGCGATTGCTCCTGTGGGTATGTTCCACTCTCCTAAACCTTGACATTTGATTTCCGTATAATCTGAATTTCCAGATTTATTAAGCAAGCTTTCCAACCAGGGTTCCCATCCTAGTGAGATAATGATATCTGCATTAACAATTTTAGAGACGTCACTTGGAGAAGTGTCAAAATGAGCTGGACACGCTCCGGCAGGCATAATGTATTCTATGGTAACATTATCAAAAATGATGTTTGAAGTGAAATCAGCTAGAGATGAGTTGGTGCAAACAATTTGTATAGTTTCTTCTTCACCAAAAGAAGTTGGTATCATAATATTAATAGTGATGAATCCAACTAATATGAATGGTATTGTTTTTTTGAATTTTTTTTTCATAATGTTCACCTTTAGTATTACTTTTTTTGATTTCGTAACACCAGATTGGTATGGATAATATAAGCTTTGCGGATAGCAAAAACTTTAAAATCGTAGCACGAATATGCATCTTTCGTGTTACCATGGATAATATAAAAAGATTTGGTGTTTCCATTGAACCTGATCTTCTCAAAAAATTTGACAAACTCATCGATCACGAAGGATATGAAAATCGTTCAGAAGCAATCCGAGATCTTATTCGAAATTCCTTAATTGCTACAAAAAAACATGATCCTGAAAGTATTGCTATGGGAACATTAACCATGATTTATGATCATCACACGGGAAATCTTACGAATCGGTTATTAAAAATTCAGCATGACCACACTCAAGAAATCCTTACTACGACACATATTCATCTTGACCATGACAATTGTTTAGAAGTCTTAATTTTAAAAGGAAAAACAAAAAACATCCAAAAACTCGCTGATAACATCAAGTCATTGAAAGGAATTAAACATGGGGAACTTGTGATGACCACTAGTTCCTATTAAAAGAAACTAGAAAAACTAGTTTTCCTTTATTGCTTCATTTAAATCTTTGACAAATGATTTTACATCTGTTCCATGAACAGCAGCAATATCTTTTAACGATTCAAAAGATGCGGCGATACAACCAATGCATCCCATGTTATATTTTGCAAAGACGCTTACAGTTTCAGGATATTTATCTATTACTTCTCGAATGTTCATATCTTCGGTAATTTTTGTTTCTGGCATAATTCATCACTTAAACGTTAACAATTGTGATACAGTGAAAAGTGATATTTAATAGTTATGATGCCACTCAATAAAAACTAGTAGTAATCCTAAAACAAAGATTTTGTGAACAATTTAATTTATCAGAGGTTTAAAAATAGTTGCGCACGCAACTTTTATATAAGTGAATGCTCATAGATGATAGTTGTTAATGCAACTAAATTATAAGTATCAAAGCAATTAAAAAGGGAACGAACATGAACCATCCAAAATCCATTGGACGATACACCTCCTGCATCTACCGCAATTTTCACAAATACATGCACAATCAACTCCAAGAATACAACTTAGGAAGTGGGCAATTCCATTTCCTGATGATGCTTTACAAAAAAGATGGGGTGAACCAAGAAACACTCGCCGAAACACTACACATCGACAAAGCAACAAGTGCACGAGCTATCAAAAAACTCGAACAACAAGGATTCGTCATAAGAAAAAAGGATACTAAAGATCGAAGAAACTATAACGTGTTTCTCACTGAGAAAGCAAAAAAACTCAAACCAAAAATCAGAAAAACACTTCACAATTGGACAAAAATCTTGTTAAAAGACATTTCAAAAGAAGATGAAGAACGGCTATACACTCTCTTAGAAAAAATAGCACAAAATGCAACAGAATACTATTCAACAGAGGGAAAAAATGACTGAAAACAAAAAAATAAACCCAAATCCCGCAATGAAAAATCAAACAGAAGGGGTAAAAACACTGCTCGGTGAACCAAAAAAAGCAGTGATGAAACTAGCTGTACCGATGATTTTAGCAATGCTCATCCAAACAGTATATAATCTTGCTGACGCACTCTGGGTATCCGGACTTGGAGCAGATGCCCTCGCCGCCGTCGGATTCGTCTTCCCATTTTTTATGATGATCATGGCCCTTGGTACCGGAATAGGACTTGGATCAGGTTCAGCAATATCTCGAAAAATTGGAGCAGAAGACAAAACAGGAGCAGATAACGTTGCAGCTCATTCCATGGGACTGCTCATTATCATTTACCTTGCATTCTCAATCCCCTTAACATTCTTCTCACAACCTATCTTCGAAGCACTCGGAACAGGAGATACACTCAGCCTCACTGTATCCTATGCACAAATCATCTTCATAGGATCATTTTTCATCTTCTTCAGTAACATCGCAAATGCAATTCTCAGAGGAGAAGGAGATGCAAAACGAGCAATGTATGCCCTCGCATTAGGATCCGGACTCAACATTGTTCTTGACCCAATCTTTATTTATACACTGAATATGGGGGTAGCTGGAGCCGCATGGGCAACAATCATCTCATTTGCCATCGCATCAATTCTTCTAGCAAACTGGCTATTTTTCAAAAAAGACACTTTTGTCAACTTCACATTCAAAAACTTTCACTTCAAAAAATACATTATTAAAGACATCTTCGGAGTAGGGGTCCCCGCATCATTCTCTCAACTCTCTATGTCCCTATCTATGCTTATCATCAATTTCCTTATTGTGTTCATAACCGGTGGAAACACTGATGGTGTCGCAATCTACTCAACTGGCTGGCGAGTAGCCATGATTGCGGTTTTACCCGTAATGGGAATTGCAACAGCTGTAATCTCTGTTAGTGGTGCAGCATATGGAGCGAGAGCATACGAAAAAGTAAGTATCTCTCATCTTTTCTCTGTAAAAATTGGATTTATCTTTGAGCTCTTCATCGCAATCCTTATATTCATTTTTGCACCACAAATCGCAGCCGTGTTCAGCCGAGCAGAAGCCGCAAGTCATCTTGAAGTAGGACTCACTCAATTCTTCAGAGTTATGAGCATCTACTATCCAAGTATCTCCCTCGGAATGCTATCATCAGCTCTCTTCCAAGGTATTGGAAAAGGAGTTAACTCATTCATAGCAACTGTTCTTCGAACACTCATCTTCACCATGCTGTTCATCCTCGTTTTCGCAATTACACTAGATGGAGGTCTTGTTGGAATCTGGTGGGGAATCGTTGTTGCAAATGTCCTCAGCTCAATACTTGTCTTTGCTTGGGCAAGAACGCATGTTAAAAAATTAATAAAAAAAATCGTACCTATAGTAACATAAGTAAGAAATGAAATCTCAACAATAAAAAACCCACTAGACGTCAAATAAGACTTTCACAAAACAAGGATCTCCTTTATGAACTTCAAGCATATGATAGGTTACTGCTTTAATTTCCATGCCAATCTTATGTTTATCCGTGTCAAATTCTTCACCCAAAACAGTTGCAGAAATCTCAGGTTTTTCTTCGTCAACAGATACTCTAAATTCTCCAAAAACAAGATTTTCAGCACCTTGCAAGTACAACAGTTCATCTAACCAATCAACGAGAAGTTGTTCCAAGTCATCAGAAGATAGCTCAATTTGATATTCTCCCTTACTTTCTATTTGTGAGGAATCAGTAATAATATCAAACATCCCCTTTGCAGCATGAGCAAACGCTTCAGATAAATCATCACCATATGCTTTAATCCCAATATCTGCAGTATGATCTATTAATTCATAATCATTCATAACAACGCCTCCTTTTGTTTCCGTTTACATTCACAATCTGATTGTTTCGTTAAATTAGAAATCGTTTCTTTTAAAACTTGGGACAAATATGCCTCTTTTTCCGCATACACTTGTTTAATTTCATCAACAGGAAGATTTTTTTGAAGTCCTGCTGCCATATTACACACCATACATAATGATACAAAACACAAGCCTTTCTCACGAGCCAAAACAACTTCGGGAACAAGAGTCATTCCTACAATCTCTCCAACAGTTGCATAAAAACGTATTTCACTGGCACTTTCCAATCGAGGACCCTCTGTTGTTACATATACTCCATTCCGATGCAGGGTTATATTACTGTTTTTTTCAGCTGTTTCAATTAGTTTTTTTCGAAGATTTGGACAAAAAGGATCAGTCATATCCACATGAACTCGCTTGTCATCAAAAAAAGATAAGGATCTATTTTTTGTTGCATCAAAAAAATCATGAGGAACCACAAAATCACCAGGAGCGATATTCGTATTCATGGATCCAACCGTTCCAACAGAAAACACACAATCAACATGAGATTCATGAAACGCTTCGATATTTGCCTTGTACTTTACTTTGTGTGGTGGAAGATTTGATTCCTTCCCATGACGATTCACAAAAAAAACTTGATGATTCCCAACTTTTGCACTTTCAAAAATCACGCTACCAAAAGGAGTAGTAATCGCTAACTCTTCACTTTCATCAAATAAATTATTGATGTGATGTCCACAAATTATACCAATGTTCATCCAATCACAACCGAAACAATACAACAACGCAATACATTCTTTTGCCCATAAATGTTTATGTGCTTAAAGACATATCGAGCAATAATTATGAAGGTAGCTTCCTTATTCTCCGGAGGAAAAGATTCTATTTTTGCCATATATATTGCCCAACAATATGGTTGGGATATTAGTCATCTAGTAAGTATTTTCCCAGAAAACAAAGACTCATGGATGTATCACTCAGTAAACATCCATCTCTCAAAAACACTAGCCACGGCTTTTAACCTTCCATTAATAAGCAAAGAAACGAAAGGAGAAAAAGAAGAAGAACTCACTAGTTTAAAAGAGATTCTTTCAACACTAGACATTGATGGAGTGATAAGTGGAGCGATCGCTTCAGAATATCAACGAACACGCATCGAACAGATCTGCCATGACCTTAAAATCAAATCATTCACACCCTTATGGCATAAAGATCAATCACTTCTTTTACAGGACATGATAAAAGCTGGTTTCATCATAAAAATCGTAGGCATTTTTGCTGATGGTTTCGATGAAAATTGGCTTGGAAAAACAATAGATACAGATACGTTTGAACAACTGCAAAAAATCAAGCAAACGAAAAAAATTAATATCGCTGGCGAAGGTGGAGAATATGAAACATTAGTAGTAGACGGACCACTTTTTCAACAACAACTCATTTTGAAAGAAACAACAAAAGAATGGAAACGAGATCATGGTAAACTCATCGTCACTAAAACAGCATTAAAAGAAAAAGAGTAATATCCGGTTTAATACCTAAGATAATTCAGATTTTTCATTTGCTGCAAAAACAAAAACAATCGTTGATCAAGATCCTCTTCATCACCATACTCTTTCTTTAACACAACCAAAATATCTTCTACCGTGTTTTTTCCATCACAATGCATCCACACGATTGAACCCATCTTATCCATATCCGCAGTAAACGTTTCTTTTCTGCGAAGTAACTTACACCATCTTTTTCCCCATTTACCATGAAACTTTGGAACAATAATATGAACGATTCCATCATCATCAGTGGACCACTCATATCCTACTCTTATTGGAATAAAAGAAAGAAAATCTTTTACGGTTGGTTTCGCTGGTTTATCTTTAGGTTTACTCTTCATTAGCAAATATTTCCCTCAGTGGGATATAGAACAAGAGAAGAGCAACGAACAACCATAGCAAAAGACCAGGAAGTACTGGAGCGAAATCAAAGATGGCAAGATCAATACCTGCAATGATTAAGAATGCAACAAGCACCCCGGTTAATGCTTCTCCTGCGATTAATCCCGCAGTTAAAAGCAACCCCGTCCTAATAATCTTTTCTTTTGGTTTCACATCCGTTTGCTTAATAGCTAAATCCCATTCACTGACTTGTTCTTCTTCAGCAGAACCAAATTTCTTTTCAATATGTTTATTGGTGAAATGTCTTACAATACCACCACTAAAGATTGGGATAGCAAGCGTGAATGGTAAATAAATACCAATTGCTACAGGAAGCACAGGCAAATCAATTAAAATCAATACAAAAGCAAGAACCATACCAGCAATCACAAATGGCCACACCATCTCACCACCAAGCACTCCTTTTACAATTCCACTCATTAAAAATGCTTGTGGAGCCGGAAGATTCGTACTCCCTATATGATATGCTTGATCAAGAGCTGAAACAACCAATGCAAGAATTGGTGCTGCGGCTAGCACTCCTATGATCTCTGCGATTTGTTGATTTTTTGGTGTTGCCCCAATCATCTGACCACAAGTCATCGACTGCAGCACGTCCCCTGAAA
>CAZYLG010000028.1:0-17717 GCA_964648565.1 uncultured Thermoplasmatales archaeon | reverse complement strand
AAAAAGAGCGGTACAGCCCTGAGCGGATTCGAACCGCTGGTGCTGGCTCCAAAGGCCAACGTGTTAACCGCTACACTACAGGGCTAGGTTGATGTCTTTCAGGGATTAGGATTCTATTATTTATCTTTTTGGCTCAAAAATCATTGTTTGAACCTTTTATTTCTTTTGTTGATGTCGAAAGTTTTTCCATTTTCCCCGAAGTGCCACAGATCGATTAATCACTAAGTGATCATCAGTTGTATCTGGATCAATCACAAAATATCCATTTCGTTCAAATTGAAATGTATCATATGGTTTTAACGAGGTAATATTTGGTTCGACTTTACAATTGGAAAGTGTTTCTCTTGAATCAGGATTAATGAAATCAGTGAATTTCTTGTTTTTTACTCCAGCTGGATCTTCAACGGTGAACAATTGATTGTACAACCGAACTTCTGCATCAACTGCGTGATCAGCTGAAACAAAATGCATGGTTGCTTTTACTCGTCGACCGTCAGGAGCATAACCACCTTTGGTTTCTGGATCGTAATTACAATGCACTTCAACGATTTCATCACCATCTTTAACGACATCGGTGCATTTGATAAAATAACCATATCTGAGTCGTACTTCTCGACCTGGTGATAATCGATAGAATTTTTTACTTGGATTTTCCATAAAATCCGTTCGTTCAATGTATAAGGTTTTTGAAAAGGGAATCATCCGGGTGCCAGCAGATTCATCCTCCGGATTATTTACTGCTTCCATTTCTTCAACTTGATCTTCCGGGTAATTATCAATCACTACTTTTAATGGTCGAAGCACACCCATAAAACGAGCTGCAGTTTTGTTTAAATCCTGACGAACACAATGTTCTAAAAATGCATAATCGATTAAACTGTTAACTTTTGCAATACCAATCTCTTTACAGAATTGACGGATGGAGGCTGGAGAAAACCCTCTTCTTCTTAGTCCTTTAATGGTGGGAAGTCTTGGATCGTCCCATCCATCCACGTATCCTTCATCAATTAATTGTTTCAGCATTCGTTTGCTCATCACAGTATATGATAAGTTCAACCGGGCAAATTCGATTTGTTGTGGATGGTACACATCATCAAGTTGATCGATAAACCAATCATACAGTGGCCGATGATTTTCAAATTCAAGAGTGCAAAGTGAATGGGTGATTCCTTCAATGGAATCTTCAAGACCATGAGCCCAATCATAAGATGGATAAATACACCAGTTTTCACCAGTATGATGATGTGATGCATGAAGAATCCGATACATGATTGGATCTCGCATGTTTAGATTAGGGTGTGTCATATCGATTTTTGCTCGAAGGACTTTTTCCCCATCTTTAAATTCACCGTTTCTCATTTGTTGAAACAAATCCAAGTTTTCTTCAACAGGTCGATTTCGATACGAGCTTTCTTTACCAGGATGAGTTAACGTTCCCCGATAAGCACTGATTTCTTCAGCTGATGAATCATCAACATATGCCTTTCCTTTTTTAACAAGTTCAAGGGCGTAATCATACATTTTTTGAAAATAATCAGAAGCAAAATATAATCGATCATCCCAATCAAAACCAAGCCAATGAATGTCTTCTTTGATGGATTCTACATATTCCATTTCTTCCTTAGATGGATTAGTGTCATCAAAACGAAGATTGCAAAGGCCATTATATTCTTTTGCAATACCAAAATTCAAACAAATTGATTTTGCATGACCAATATGTAAATAGCCATTTGGTTCTGGAGGAAAACGAGTATGGACATGATCATGCTTTCCTGTTTCTAAATCACGATCGATAATTGCTCGAATAAAATCCTTTGATTTTTGTTCATTTTCACTCATAATTATTTCACGATCCAACAGAAATTCGTTTAAACTTCTATTCTTTGACAGCCCCGGCCGGATTCGAACTGGCGACTAGAGATCCAGAGTCTCTTATGTTAACCACTACACCACGGGGCTACATAATATTTTTTGATATTGGATAACACAACAGGATACCAATTTCCCTATTTAATATTTAACATGAACAAAAGAATTTCCTTTGAGTCATTCGCTTTTATTTTTGGTTAACTAACGTATTGAATGATGGCATTTATAAAGGTATAATGGTTAGAATGATGGTGAAATGGTAGTTCAAGCGCCTCTCTTAGACCGTGTTCGTATGGGCTTAGCATATCTTCCTTATTTTTCCCTTACTGGTATGCGTTATTTTCGTTCTTGGTTACAGTATGAAAAAATTCATTTGTTTGATGGAAAACTTCGTATCAATTCTTTCATTCCGCCATGGCCTTCTCTTGCCCATAAACGATTATTACATGCTGCGTTTTCAAAAGATCGTATTCCTTTCCAAGTGTATTATGCAATTACGGGGAATTGTCCTTGTCACTGTGATCATTGCAGTTACGCAAAACGTTCTGGACAGGAATTATCAGTTCATGAAAGCCTTCAGTTTATTGATGATGCGAAAAAGTTAGGTTGTTCTTTAATTGGGTTTACTGGTGGTGAACCGTTACTTCGAAAGGATTTAGAATTGATGATTGCAGCGTGTAAACCAGAACTTGCCACGATATTATTCACCACAGGACATGGATTAACAGTGAAACGTGCTGAAGCCTTAAAACAAGCAGGGTTAGATTGGTTCACGGTTGGTTTTGAAAGCGCTAATGAACACCAGCATGACACTGTTCGTAAGTTTTCTGGTTCATTTCAACAAGCAGTTCAAGCATTACATGTTGCTCAAGAAGCTGGATTATATACTGCGATTTCAACGGTAGCATCAAAAAGTAAGGTGAATGATGGTGAGATTGAACGATTGTATGATTTTTCAAAGAATCATAGTGTTAATGAATTACGTATTATTCCGTATGTTGCAACGTGTGGAGGAGTTGATGATACAGAAGAGATGCTTGAATTAGAGGAATATCGGTTTTTAACCTCGTTTCATAAGAAGATGAATAAGAAGAAAACCGGGCCAGTCATCGAAAGTTTTTCGTATATCGAATCAGAAGACTTATTTGGATGTGGTGCAGGGTATCATCATTTTTTTGTTGATGCCGCTGGAAATGTTTGTCCTTGTGATTTAACACCGCTTTCATTTGGCAAGGTCACTGAAGAATCATTATCAATGATTTGGAAGAAAATGAAAAAGTATTTTCCGAAACCCCGATCGTATTGTATCATGAAACAAATCGCTCCTAAATTAAAAGAGAGAAAAAGATTGCCTGTTCCTTTTGATGAAAGTAGTCGATTTGTCCCTCCATTAAAAAAGAAAGATACTTTGCCAAAAATGTATACTTTCCTGAAGAAGAATAGGTGAATTGGAAGGATTAGTTCTTTTTTGTTCCAATGGCCGCAATGTATCGATGAGTAATTGGTATTCCTTTATTGGTAAGATACATTCGTTCTAAATTTGCTATAAATCTAGTATCGAATTCTTTTTTTCGATGAGGATACACACAGTTTTCAAGTCCAGCAAATGCCCCAGTATTATGCAGTCTTTTCAGTGCTTCTCTTCCATTTTTTATATAATATGTTTTAGATCCATCCCATGATTTGGAAATGTGAAATCCTGAGAGTATCATTCGTCGTTTTAACGCACCAAGGGTGGGAAGAAACCGAATGTTGAACATACTTTGAAACATGGTTGGGTCTTCTGCTGCGGTAACAATAACTGTCCAAATTGCTTCTTTGATGGAAAAAAGGGTGTTGTCAATGACTGCGAATTGACCGCCAGGTTTTAGCACACGATAAGATTTTTTAATGATTTGAAAGGGTTTACTATAACCCAGCCCCCATCCATTAGTAATAATATCGAATTGATTAGATGGTTGGTTCTTTAAATATTCTACAACGTCTGAATGATAGAATGAACAGGATTCTTTGTATTGTTGTTTTGCAACGGAGAGCATTCCTTCACTTTGATCAACGCCGATTGATTTATCTTTGGTATATGTTGAAAGCATGTTTGTAATAAATCCAGTTCCGCAACTCAAGTCTAACGCGTTTTCAACATTATCAAGTTGAAGATTGTTGATGAGTTCAATGCTTTTAACACGCATGTGTGTTGTCCAGGTAGTATCGTATCGGGGTGCTATCTGATTGTAACTTTGAGTGACAAGTTTAGAGGTTGGGATTTCTTCAAAAAAAGTAAATTGGATTGCTCTGAGTAAAAGGCGTATCCAGTGTCGATGAATTGATTTGTTTGTTTGGTTTTTTTTATTCATATTTTCCGTTCTTTTTTTAATCAATGAATCGATTGAATTTTTTAATGAATGTGGATGCAGTCATTATTGGAAATTTTCTACTGGAATGTTTTTCAATAAGGCCTGATGCAGCAATTCGACTAAAATCACGGTCATAGGTGATGATTCCATGGATTTCTGGATGTTCAAGAGCGGTTTGAAGCAGAGATAAATCTACTCTTGATGGTTGTTTAAAGCCTGTTGCTTTCCGTTTTATAAGTTTTTGTAAGATTTTTCCAGTTTGATAAATAATCATTGTTTTTGGGAGTTTGTTTGAAATGGGGGAGCCGATTTCTTTAATGATTTCTGAGGTTGTGCCTATGCGAATGGATGGTGTTTTTACGGTGAGGACCTTTTTACAAAGGTCTCCACGTTTTCCTTTGTGATCGTGAGCATAAATCATGATGTTTGCATCGAGTAAATAGACATCATATGGTATGCGTTTTCGAAAAAAACTTCGATAATCTAACCATGTTCCGCACTGGCATTGTTTCTTTTCTCCTCGTCGAAGTTTTACTCGTCGTTTACAAGATGAACAAGTTATTTTCACCTAATGGCCACCACACTAATTTCATTTCCCTCCTTAGATTCAATTATTGAATGATGCAAGGACTAATAATAATTTAGTTGTTTGCTAAGTATCATACAAAGAATTATTGATTCTTCTGAGATGAATGATTATTCAATTTTTTCATCTTTTTTAAAGTTATTTTGGGCGTTTCATACGATAGGTGTATACCTAAAAAGTTATTTTTATATAATTTTATATACTGATATACTAAATTATATTTCCTTGTGTACTTTGAAAGATATGTTTATTAACCAGGTTTCATTATGAAAATAAAAAGACAACAAATGTGAATAACCATGGCTAAAGTTCTGATTGCAACCTTATATTCCCCTGATCCAGTTCTCTTAGCATCCAATAGACTTGGTCCAGACCGACTTATTTTACTCATTGATCATAAACCAAATAAGGAACAACAAAAAAATCTGGATTTAATCCAAAACAGTCTTGGACGAGTTGTTGACATTAAAACCGTGAAAACTGCCGTGTATGATATCGTTGCTGTTGCTACAAGAGCAGTTGAAATTATAGATTTGCAACCACGAGATGATGAACTATTTATTAATATCACTAGTGGAAGAAAAACCAAAGCATTAGGACTTCTTTTTGCTGCATATGCGCGAAAAAACTGTGTGAGTAAGATTGCATATAATCCTGAAGAAGATAAAAAAGCCGTAATCTGGCTTCCAAAACTAGCATTTAAACTGACTGAAAGCCAAAAGAAACTATTAGATGAACTTGGCACTGAAGAAAGTAAACAAATGAATTATGTTGATCTTGCCAAACATGTGAGTATTTCAAAAGCAATGCTTTATAGAAACATTGATGAACTGAAAGATTTGGGCTATATCAGTGTAAAAGATGGATTACAATTAACTGATGCCGGTAAAATAGCTCGGTTATAATCCCTAATCTTTTTTTTAAGACAAATTTATGTCAAGAGATTCGGATCCAAAGAAATTCCCATTGAGATATCCATTTAATTGCACAGGTATTTTTTGATTTGAATCAGCTATAATGAAATCACCACGGATGGTAAGTAAAAACCAATCAGGTATTCCATCTCCAATGATGGGTAGAAATGACATAAGTGGAAGTCTAAACGTTGTTTTTAAACAAGTTTCGTTTTTTCCTGGAATTAGACAGTTTTCCAACACATCTTCAGCAAGCAATGATTTTGTTTCATTATCTACTCGATAAACAATGATTTCAAGATCCGAAGCAGTCAGAGGTATTTTGGTTGGGTTATATACTCGGAATCCAACGTTCATATCAAGCCCGGTAATACTAGCATCAAAATCAGCCAAGAGCGCAATCACAATTCGTTCATCATCCATTAAAAATTTTGCTAAATCTGGAACATTTACTTCTGCAGACGCAGTAAACGGTCGGGTCATCGCAATGCCTGCTACAGATATATGCACATTTCCTGAGAGAGACGCAGTAAGTTTCCCGATGTCAAGCACTTCATAACCTACAAATGCAGTGAATTGAATTGATGATGTTGACTGTGGATCGATAACGGTGTCGGTAACAATGATATCTGCGTTGATGGTGGTAGCGTTATGTCTTATATCAATCATGGTATCAGTTAATGACATCGAAAACTCGTTTTGATTATCAACAATGATGCTACCATTCAATAAAACTCCCGTCTCATTAACACGTTCAATATCAGCATTTAGGGAGATGCTGGGTAGAAGAACCGTGTCAACAACAGGTGTTGGATTGGTTATAATGGTAATGTTAAGCGGTAATGATAATGAGAAAATACCAAAGAATTTCACTCCGAAATCCCCATTGATTTGACTTTCAAATTTTTCTAATGGCTCATTGTTAAAACCAAAAGATCCTTCAGAATAAACAGTAACTGTTTCATGTGCAGGAATTTTTGTTGTTGGAATTGTAATTGTTCCAATCACCGTGTTTTGAGAGGTTACTGCTTTAATGCCCATGTCCTTAAGTTCCAGGTCATAAGCATTTTGATTATCTAGTTGCATTGATATGTTCATATTAACTTGTTCATCAGTGAGTTGAATAGCATCAATCTCAACAGTAACTTTGGGTGTGCTTATCCCAGTTAATGTTACAACTGTAAAAATAGAAATGATGCTGAAGATAAGCAAAATTAATGCAAGTAGCAACCACTGTTTTTTATGCATGAAAATCAACAATTTCATTAGTTTCAACGTTGAAATAACAATTAAAATATAATATTAGTTATTTAAAAAGATTGTTATACATTTATTATTTGTTTTTCTCTAGTGTTAGTTGTCTAGGTGGGATCAATGCAGGAATATACATAAGAAATAGCACAATAATGAAAAGGTAAATTCCTGAAATTGTCCTTCCACTGAGATATCCATGCAAAATATAACCTGCAATAATGCCGATGGAAGTAAGACCATGGGCTTGAATCATTCGTTTGTTTGCTGGCATCAATTTACTTGTTTGATGATAGGATCGAAATAAAATCCGATTTGAATCGATGACAAACGGAAGAGAAAGAAAACTTAACAGTACTGGCCATGGAAGTATGGAGAATAAAACAGATAAGAAAATAATGCTATAGGTTACAATCCAGCTAATTAGATAAATCTGAGCTCCTACTTTTTTTCCAAATCGAGCAACAAGTGTGAGTTTTCCAGCGAGTCGATCTTCGTGGATATCCGGGATTTCATTGATAACAATCATAGAAAAAAGCATGATTCCACATGGAAGCGTAGCTAGAAATGCTTCAATGCTGAGTTGTTGTGCTTGAACAAAGAATGCACCAAGTCCGATAATTGGCCCAAAATTAATCAATAATCCTAATTCACCTAATCCATGATGAGCAAATCGAATTGGTGGAGAGGTATAAAAGATAGACCAAAACAATCCAAACAAACCGAATGCGAGTACTAATAGTCCACGCTGGAGTGCTAGGTAAGCCCCTAAAACAAATACTACTGCATAAATCAAACTAAAGACAATAAACATTTTTTTTGGTTGAATAAGCCCACTTGTCAACGTGCCACTTCCACCAGTATACGGGTTTTTTTCACCGGGTTTTGCATTATCCACGGCATGTTTGTAATCAAAATAATCATCAGTCATGTTCAACGCGATATGATTCAAGGTCACTCCAATGATTACAAGTGTGAAATAATACAATGAAAATGAGTTAAAGGAAGACCAACTAACGATAGATCCAATAGCAACTGGAAAAATTGATGGTGGAACAAAATGATAGCGAGAAGCTTGCCACCAGGAGAGAATAGTAGTTCTAACTGAATAGGTCATACATTGACACGCTTATCGTTTATCAATTGTAATTATAAAAGATTTCTTCACACTCCTTTTTAGGTATGCATGTTAAAAAATACAAGATTTTAAAAAACAGTAGATTGTTTATTATGTCTAATGAAAGTTGTTATTCTTGGTGGTGGTTTTTGTGGTGCTTCGATTGCCAAAGAAGTGGATGATGAAAAAGATATCTCGGTAACCTTGATTGATAAAGATCCCTACTTTGAATATAATCCAAGTGCTCATAAGTGTATTACCAATCCAGGATATCAACGAAATATTCAGGTTCCTTTCAATCGATTTCTTTCAAACACTGAAATAATAACTGAGTCTATTAAAAAGGTGTTTCCTTCAGAGGTTCATACTGATTCTAAACGAATAGAGTTTGATTACGGTGTTCTTTGTCTTGGTTGTTCATACCCTATTTTTTTATCTAATACTGAGAATGTGTACACTTTAACACGTAGTGATGATGCAAAACAATTGTTTAAAGCACTAAAAAATGTTAAAAAAGTTCTCATTGTTGGCGGTGGATATATTGGAACTGAGATTGCAGGTGAACTAGCAACAAAACGATCTGACCTGTTGGTTACCATGGTTCATTCCCATAATCGATTATTGGAAAGAAACACCAAATTTGCTTCTTATTCTGCTCTGAAGTTTTTGAAAAAAAGAGGTGTTAATTTTGTGTTTAACGATCGAGTAGTTGATCATCCTCATGAACATGATTTTATAACAAAGAATGGTAAAACTATCGATGCTGATGTGTGTATTTGGTGTGCTGGAGTAAGAGTTGATACGTCGTATTTGGAAGGTTTTTCTGAGTCAACGGTTTCGACATCTGAAAGAGTTAACGTAAATGAATCATTACAATTCGTTGATTATCCTCATCTGTTCGCCGGTGGCGATCTAACTGATATTAAAGAAGAAAAAACAGCACGTAAAGCTGAGATGCATGCCCGAGTCATCGCAGCAAATATCAGACGGATTCAACAGGGTAAGTCATTGAAGAAGTATGCGCCTGGTCGTTCTCCAATGGTGATTAGTTTAGGTGATACTTATGGCATTGGACGGTATGGAAACGTAGTAATTCCAGGGTTTCTTTCAGGTATTGCGAAATGGTTGATTGAATGGTGGACACTTCGACAATTTTATTAGATACGTTTTTCTCATGTTCACAAAAATTATGATATAAAAAGCTAATTTTCAAAAGAATTTTTAAGTAGATATCGAAAGGTATTTAAGCTGGATGCTATAAAGTAACATGTATTATGTACTTAACAATTGTTTCAAATATGACCTTGTTGGTTTATGCTGTGGTAATTATAGGTGTCTTTTTTTTCATGGAATTTGTTGCTTGGTTACTTCATAAATATGTGATGCATGGATTTGGCTGGTTTCTGCATGAAGATCATCATCGTTATACCAAAGGACGATTTGAAAAAAATGATGTATTTGGATTGATTTTTAGTATTGTTTCATTTCTGTTTATCTTCACTGGCTGGCTAGATGGTTATGATATTAAGTTTGCTATTGGTATTGGGATCTTGGCTTATGGTCTTGCTTATTTCATGGTTCATGATGTATTTTTCCATCGTCGTGTTAATTTGAGATATAAACCGAAAAGTCGATATATGAAACGGGTTTTATATGCTCATACGATTCATCATCAGAAAAGCTCTGCCTATAATGGTGTTTGTTTCGGATTTATCATAGCTAGTAAAAAATATGATGTTTCATAGAAGAAAAATCAAAAGATAAATAAACAAAATAGATATATAAATGAATGTCTTTAAGGATATTATTATAAATATTGAGGAAGGTATATGTTAATAAATTACCTAATGTTAGATATATTAATTCTTGTTTTCCCTCTTCTTTTTTCTTTCAAATGGGTCTTTCCATATTACAAGAATTACAAGCCACTCTTTGCATCAATCGTCATTGTTGGCGGTGCTTACATCTTATGGGATATGCTAGTGACCATCCGAGGAGATTGGTGGTTTGCAGAAGAATATCTTTTAGGTATCGAATTCATCATCCCCTTAGAAGAAGCACTTTTCTTTGTGGTCGTGCCCTACTCATGCATTTTCATTTACGAAAACTTACAATACTTTTTCAAAGACAAAAACATCATTTTTAACAAATGGATATACTACGCCATCGCAATTCTTTTTTTCGTCATTGGCTTACTTTATTATCATCAAGAATACACCGTTTTAGCACTCTTTTCTGTCAGTACTTTTTTCATTATTGCAGCAACTTGGTATCCTGATTTATTACAATCACGAAATTATTGGGCATACATCCTTATCTCCTTTGCCGCATTCATTATCTTTAATTATCTACTTACAAGTATTCCTGTTGTTCTCTACAATCCAAACGCAATATGGGGTGGAACGGTTGATCAAATCTGGTATGGTCGATTCATTACCATTCCTTTCGAAGATTTCTTCTACAATTTTAGTATGCTTTCATTTTATCTTTTAGTCTACCGCTATTTCAAAAAACGATGGATTTCACCACCCAAAAAAACTGCTCGAAAAACATAAAAATCAATGAAGGATGTCAAAAAAGAGAGGGAAAAAACGAATATAAATTCCCTAAAATGATAAAAAAAACTGTGATAATTATGAATGAAGATGATATTATTGTTGTTGGTGCTGGTTTCGGCGGTCTATCTGCAGCAGCACTTCTTGCAAAAAAAGGTCATAATGTAACTGTTCTTGAAAAAAATGGTCAATCTGGGGGACGTGCTTCAGTTTGGAAAAAAGACGGATTCACCTTTGACATGGGACCGTCTTGGTATCTAATGCCCGATGTGTTCAATGCATACTTTGATGAGTTTAACAAAAAACCTGAAGATTACATGGATTTAATCCGCCTTGATCCATCTTATCGAGTATTTTTTGATGAAAACGATCATGTTGACATTTCATCTGATTTAGAAAAGAATCTTGATTTATTTGAAGAGATGGAAACTGGTGCAAAAGAAAAAATGAAAAAATACTTGGAAAAAAGCAAGTATGAATATAACATTGCTATGAAAGATTTCATTTACAAGGATTACAAGCACCTTACTGATTTTTTCAAACCAAGACTTATCGTTGAAGGAACAAAACTTCATATGTTTGAAAAACTTGATTCTTATGCACAACGCTATTTTAAAAGTGAAAAGATCAGACAAATACTTGAATATACAATCGTGTTTTTAGGCGGAAGTCCCTATGATAGTCCAGCACTATATTCACTGATGTCTCATGTTGATTTTAACATGGGAGTCTGGTTTCCTAAAGGAGGTATGGGAAAACTCGCTGAAGCTATGCAAACTGTTGCTGAAGAACAAGGAGTTGAATTCAAATTCAATCAACCAGTTAATGAAATCATTGTCGATAATGGAAAGGCAACAGCTGTAAAAACAGAAAAGGATGAGTATACAGCAGATCAGGTAGTGGTTAATGCTGATTACGCATGGGCTGAAACTCATTTGTTAGATAAAAAACATCAAACATATTCTGAAAAATACTGGGATAAACGAAAAATTGCTCCATCTGCGTATTTACTTTATCTTGGACTTGATAAAAAACTTGCTAATTTCACGCATCATAACTTGTATTTCCATCCAGAATGGGAGAAACATTTCGATGATATTTTCAAGGAACCACAATGGCCAGATAAGTTCTCATATTATGTTTCCTGTATTTCAAAAACAGATCCTGATACTGCTATTGAAGGTGGAGAAAATGTGTTTGTGTTAATCCCTGTTGCTGCTGGGCTAAAAGACACTGAAGAAACACGGAACATGTATTTTGATAGGACTATAGAGCACATGGAAAAACTGGCAAAGGAAAACATTCGAGATCACATTGTAGTCAAACGAATCTTTGCGCATAATGATTTTTCAAACCGATATAATGCGTATAAAGGAACAGCATTAGGCCTAGCTCATACCTTGAAACAAACAGCAATTTTCCGACCACGTCATCAAAGTAAAAAAGTTAAAAACTTATATTACACCGGTCACTATAACCATCCAGGAATTGGAGTTCCCATGGTGGTTATTTCATCTCAAATACTCGCTGAAATGATTGATTAATTTGGTTGCATCTTATGCTGGTTGATAAAACTATCTTCACCATATTTAGACAGGGTAGCACTACCTACTTTTATAGTAGTTTATTCTTTCCTACTAAAATTAGAAAGAATGTGTTTATCCTTTATGCATTCGTTAGACAAGCGGATAACTTTGTTGATCAGATCCCTCAGGATAGATCTGGTTTTTATGATTTTAAGCATCAGTTTGAAGAAGCTTGGGCTGGTAAAAAAACCGATGATATCGTCATTGATAGTTTTGTGTTGCTTGCAAAAGAAAAGAATTTTGAAAAATCTTGGATTGATGCGTTTTTAGATTCAATGGAAATGGATTTAACAAAACGAACCTATCAAACCATGGATGATACATTGGAATATATCTATGGTTCTGCGGAAGTCATTGGATTGTTTATGGCTCGTATTCTTGGACTTGTTGATCGATCTTTTGAATCTGCAAAATATCTTGGCAGATCAATGCAATATATTAATTTCATCCGAGATATCGATGAGGATAATTCGTTAGATCGATTATATTTTCCACAAACTGAACTTGCACGGTATGGTTTAGAATCATTAGACCATGAATATGTAAAGCGTCATCCTGATCAATTTAATTCGTTTATGAAAGCGCAAATCGAACGATATTGTGGATGGCAAGAACTAGCTGAACATGGATATGATTTCATTCCAAAGCGTTATCTCATTCCGATTAAAACTGCTTCAGAAATGTATAAATGGACCGGCCATCAGATCGCCCATGATCCATTTATCATATACCGGTGGAAGGTAAAACCAATGATTTCACAGATTATTACGGAAACATTTAAGAGTATGGTTGATGTGGTTTCTAAAAAGGATCAGATCCATAAATGTGAAAAGCATTTAAGCTAATACTATTAGCAATTACACTTCCTTAATTAGAAAAAAGATTTTCTTACAGGTTTTTCATATGTCAAGAAAAATACCATTGCGAAGTATCTCTTTTGATACCTCATTTCTCCTGAAAAATAAATCCGAAGTTGATCAGTGTATTAAGCTAATTGCTAAGGATTTGATTCCTTGTTTTTTAACAACAACTGTTTTATCTGAACTTCAACAGTTAAAGGTTTGGGGTCGGATTTCATCTCAACAATACCGGAAAGCAATTTCTCGATGGAAGAAAACTAGGGGTCAAATCATTGATTTTAAGAATAGATTGCTTTCTGATGCGTTTGCAAACGAATGTGTGATGTCAATGAAAGAACATCATGGGGTTACCGAAAAAGATATTTATAATGATTGTAACATTTTGGTTTCAACTTTAAAGAATGGAATGGATTTGTTTCTTTCTGAAGATTTTCATTTTACATCAAAGATTACGCAAGATGTAATCGATGAAGTAACAAATGCAGCGTGTACGGAGTTTCATCAAATGTGCGATGCGGGGCTTTATGCCATTGATGCTGAAAGCTTTTTACTTGTGTATGATCATGGATTAATTGATGTGGATGAAATTGAAGCATTGATGCAAAACAATCGGAAAAATGGAAAGAATTTGTAAGAGTTGATAAAGAAACTTTTTTTGATTAGGCTGTTGTTGCAGTATACTTATGAGATATGGTGGTTAAGCCGAATAAAACTGATGCCTTCATTGTACCTTTGATACGTAATGTTGAATCTTGGCCACTAACCCAGTTTTTTATGATGTCTATTGCTGAATCCGCAAGTCCTCCATAATTCACGGTTATGGTTACTTGTTTGAACCTACTGTTTTGTCCAGGAATACTAAAATTAGAAAAAGATCCTGTGCCAATATAGTTTTCTTTAATGTAAATATCAAAGGTTGATGATAAGTCGTTTATATCCCGAGTTGTCGGATTGGTTATGTTTAATGTGAAGGTAATAGTTGCCTTTGTGATCTTTGGATTGATTTGATCTATAGTTTCAACTTTAGCATATATATTTTGGATCGCATCTGTATCAGCAAAATAGGTATATCCTAAAAATAAAGATGGAATAAGGATTGCAAGGGTAATCAAGGAGGCAATTTGATACGATTTTTGTATCATGAATACTCATTAATAACGTACTGGTTTTTGTATTCTTCTACATTTTTTATTGAATAATTACAATTGACCCAATTGCAAACCCTGTTTTTTCCATGGAAACTGCATCTGCATTGCTTGCACCTGCAGAAGTTGATATTTCAATAGGTCCAATTCCAAAAATAAATCCTGCTTCAAGGGTATTCTCACTTTTTATTGCTCCGGGTTCTAACGGAATACATTCACTACAACTTCCAGAACACTCATGTACGAGATTTATACCGTTTAATAAACCTCCATTTATCGATGTAGTAATCCAAACATCATTTGCAGTATTATCGCCAGTATTTTTTACATCTACAGTAACTCCACCGACTCCCCCATTAATGCCAATGATTTCAATGGTTGTTGTTTCAGTTGTTTGGCTTGATATCGATGGAAGGAGAAGCAAGAGCGTAAGGATTCCGATAATAAGACCTGTTTTTTTCATAATGAATATCCCCTATTTATTAACAATCGTTAATGCTTATATAGGAGTAGGGGTATATATGTTTTATCCAAATTTTGGAATTTTTTCCGAGATGTACCGCTAAAAGGATGATTGAGATATCATGAATCGTATAAATCTAGATGAGTTCATTGAGGTTACAGATGAATCCTTGAGTGATTTTATCAAAACACATGAAAAATGCGTGTTGTTATGTTGGAAGGAAAAATGTCCATATTGTCGCCAGTTTTTCCCAATCGTTTCTTCTGTTTCTCATGAATTGAAAAATATTACCTTTGCTCAGATAAATATTGATAAGAATAAGAAAGCGGCAAAAAATCTCAATGTACGAACCGTACCAACGATCATTGTTTTTTATCAACGCTCAGTAAAAAAAGGAATTATTGGAATGAAATCAAAATTTGCTATTAAAAATGATATTCGCCTTGCATTTGCAAGTGCTCATTTCTAAAAAATGAGTTCAACATTCAACATAATGTTTCATAACTTAATAGATTCCATATTTTTAATGTCTCAACGTTTTTTCAATATCAAAAACGAAGTGTTAGTAAATCCCATTTTTTTGTATATTGATACTGCTTTTTTGTTTTTTTCCAAAACATACAATCGTAGAGCATACACGTTTTCATGCATTGCCTTTTGTTTTAGTTCGTTGAAAATATTAGTAAAAACACCTTTTTTCCTCCATGATTTTTGAACATAAACTCGATGAATCCACCAAATGCATTGATTTCTCCAGTCACTCCATTCATCAGTAACGAACAATTGTCCAATGATTGCATGATTATGTTCTGCAACTAAATACCAGCCATTACGTTCTTTTGATAATACGGCAGATGTGCCTTGTTCAGCAGTAATTTTACTTATCGATCTTGACTCTGTTTCTTCTGCTAACTGTACATTATTTTTTGCAATTTCCTTTACATCAGACCGTATTGCTTTTCTGATTATCATCGTATATCAATTGTAAAACCAGATTAAAATGATTATCTTTCATTTATCAATAATTTTTTGAGGATTGGGAAGTAAAATTCATCAATAAAACTTGTTGATACTTCTCAAAGGCATTTCACATATCCATAGATGATTTATTTTTCTTTGATGATGAATCATGATTTGGTGTTGTATCCTCCATCCGATGATACACCGTTTCAAGCCAGGAGGGAAGCCCCTCCACCTTTTTAATCATTGCAAACTTACTCAACCGCTGCCTAATCCTAACATCATAGACCACTCGTCCTTTCAACAATTCCTTTAACCGACGACAAAGAGATCCACCTCTTCTATCCCAATCAGAAAGAATGATGACCTCATCAAATTCCTCACTGATCTGATCAGCAAAATCCGAGAGACTCATTCCCTTATTCAAAGTAATGATGTCTCCAGTAAGACCTAATGATCGTAACGCACGCAGATCCTTTATACCCTCAACAATAACTGGAATTGAATTATTTAATTCAACAAGTTCATCTAACGCTAATTCCACTTCCTCAACACATCGTTCAAGATTCATCATGTTCCTCCTGAAGTATCTTTTGAACTAACAAGAAAAATAAGAAAATTGAAAAACAAGTTCATTACAGAATAGGAATCATTCATACTAGAACAATAAAAAATAGAAAAAAAGAGTTATAAGAGGATTTCGGTGCCATCCTCTTTTGTTTTATTTCAGTGCAATACGTTATAACGCTTCTAAAAGATTGTTAAACGTTTCACTAGGCCGCATTGCTTTAGACGCAAGATCATCATCAGGCAAATAATAGCCATCAAGATCAACAGATTGTCCCTGTACCTCAAGTAACTCATCATTGATTTTTTCTTCGTTTTCCTCAAGGTCTTGAGCAAATTTTGCAAAACGATTCTTTAATTCTTTATCCTTTGATTGTTTTGCCAGTGCTTGAGCCCAGTACATTGCTAGATAGAAATGACTGCTCCGATTATCTGGTTCATTTACAACACGGGATGGTGATTTATTGTTCTGTAAGTATTGTTCAGTTGCTTCATCAAGTGTTTCAGCAAGAATCAACGCTTTTTTGTTATCTGTTCGTTTCCCAAGATGCGTAAGAGATGGTGAAAGCGCAAGGAATTCTCCAAGTGAATCCCATCGAAGATGATTTTCTTTTTTGAACTGCTGTACATGTTTCGGCGCTGATCCACCGGCACCAGTTTCAAACAAGCCACCACCATTCATCAATGGCACAATGGAAAGCATTTTTGCACTGGTTCCAACTTCTAGAATTGGAAATAAATCCGTTAAGTAATCACGAAGCACATTACCTGTTACTGAAATAGTGTCTTTTCCTTCTTTAACTCGCTGACAGGAATATCGTGTTGCTTTATCTGGTGACATGATTTTAATGGTCAATCCAGTGGTATCATGATCTTTCAGATACAAATTCACTTTTTTGATTAACTCCGCATCATGAGCACGGTTTTCATCCAACCAAAACACAGCAGGAAAACCAGTTGCTTTTGCTCGGTTTACACCTAATTTAACCCAGTCTTTCACTGCCGGGTCTTTGGCTTGACACATTCTGAAAATATCGCCTTCTTCAACAGGCTGCTCAAGCAAAGTTTCTCCGTTTTCTGAAACACAGCGAACAATTCCTTTTCCTTGCATTTCAAAGGTTTTATCATGAGAACCATATTCTTCAGCTTTTTGAGCCATCAATCCAACGTTTTGCACAGTTCCCATCGTTGCAGGGTCAAATGCGCCATGTTTCTTACAGAAGTTAACCGTTTCATCATACACGCCAGCATAACTACTCTCCGGAATCACAAATTTGGTATCATATGTTTTTCCATCTGGACCCCACATTTGACCAGAGTTTCTAATTGCTCGAGGCATAGATGCATCAATGATTGTATCACTTGGAACATGTAAATTCGTAATGCCTTCATCTGAGTTTACCATGGCTAGATCTGGTCCCGTTTCATAACAAGATTTGATATCCTCTTTGATTTCTTTTTGTTTATCATCAGGTAACTCTTTGATTTTA
>CAZYLG010000027.1:0-18819 GCA_964648565.1 uncultured Thermoplasmatales archaeon | reverse complement strand
CAAAGTCTTCAATTTTTCCAGTGATAGCGCTAGCTCGGGTTTCCCCTGGTTCTTTGGTTACAATTTTGCAGTACTTGCCTACCAATCTTTTTACATACTTGCGTTCCATTTCATTTCACCTTTTCGTTTCGTTTCCGCGCCATACGGCACGTATCGTGTTACATGTTCGCAAGTAACAGTATATAAACCCCAACTGGCAAAGTATTCTAACTGGAAAACAATCCTTTTTGACAAAAAAATCAAAGTGACAAAATACCACTTTTCAAGATAGAAAACAGAAAACGATCAAATAAAAATCTCTTTTTCTTCAATAAAATTTTTGGCACATATTGTATAATAAATATTAAATAATAATAAAATAACGTTTTTACTGATAACAATATGGGATTTCGAATACATCATGCATCAGCTGCACTTCCATTAGTCTTACTTCTCATCGCAATCATGTTCATAGCACTCACTGCAACATCAATGATTACTACAGAAACAACCTCATCCCAAGAAGACCTTGAACAATACGTTGACGATGCCATCAATGAACTCACCTCATATCTAAAAATCCAACAGGTTTATGGAACATATACCCAGAACCCACCCTATCATCTTACCAAGATCGCAATACTAGCAACACCACTTTTTCATCAAGAAATCAATATCTCAACATGGATAATACAACTTCAAACAAAAACAAATTTACAACTATACACATATAATCACACCGTTTCACCACTTGACTCTTCAAGTGTATTCTCTCATTCACAATGGAATCAACTAACAAAACCTTATTTTGGAATTATTAGCATTCAAGATTCAGATCAATCCCTTAGCAAGTTTCACTGTTTCAATGAACCAAATGATATGGCTTTTTTCACTCTTTGCGTAGAAGATCTATCTATTACTAAAGGACAACAAGTAACACTTTTTTTATCTCCTGGAACAGGTATTGAAAAAACAATAACATTTCAAGCACCACTTCCCACAAAAACAGTAGTAAACCTTTGGTAAACACAAAAAAATGACAATCTTTATGAACCCTCTACATATATAAATAACTTGGATTAATGCACTAGATCAGGGGAATGGTGAAATTGCATCATGGGAATAATTCAACAAGACTTCGAATCTCATTCTGAAATTAAAACACATGATGAGATTTCAAACTTGCTTGATTCAGTAAAAAATGTTGAAGAAAATTTTTCAAATCTTGATTTCCTCCAAAATATTCCTGATACTGTACAATTCCCAAGTGAAAATGTTTCAGAACCAGACATAACACCTGAACCAGAACTACCAACAGAAACAATACAAAAAAGTAAGGAACCTGAAGAAAGCATTCCACAACCTCCAGATCACATAAAAGAAAATCAACCTATGCCAATGCAACATCCAAAAGATATATCAAAAGTTCATTTTTATGTTCATAACTATCTTGCAAAACCAATAATTGGCCCACCTAAACCAGGCCATACTACATTCAACCTAGAATTACAAGATCAAAAAGTTAATGGTTTTCACCAACCAAAAACTGATACCAGATCACTCAAAGAACTTGGTCCCATACTTTCAACGAAAATAAAAACACTTACCAAATCTATTAAAGACCGAGATTTCAAAAAAGACTTGAAAAATCTAAAAAATCTTCCAACCACACTTAAAAAACAAGTTTCAAAAATTAATTTAGATTCAGTCAAAACCGTTCCAAAAAAAATACGATCACTATTCTCAAGTGACTAAAAAAAAACAAAAAATATTTTTTTTTAATTATTTTTTTTATCTACAAATTGATCATCATCTAAATCCGTATTATATTTAAAAGGATTAATGATAAACACACTCATCTTACCACTACTCACCGTTTTCCCATTGGTATCAAACACTTTTGCTTCTACTGAATGATTCAAAAAACCAGGTTCATTCCACTGCCACACAAAAGGTGAATCATCAACGGTCTTCTTTAACACACCATCAACATAAAACTCAGCTTTTGACACATTCTGCTTTTCAACTGTTACACTCATCGGACCAAAAATAACCGGTTTAATAAATGGAAACAACCGACGATTCTTTACATATACATAACTATCAAAAGAAACACCTTTAAACCGACAAACTCCATAAAACAATCCACCACCAATGACCAAACCAACCAACACCATCATTAATCCATATTTTTCAACAAAACTAGGTTGCGGAGGTTGTGCATACTGAAAATAAAAATAAGTAGCAGCATCACTAGATGATTTAGACCCATGCACCGCTTCAACTTCAATAATAAACGTATATGTTCCATTTTCCCAATACCCTGGTGGAGTAAACGTAAACGTCTTATTATCTAGCGTTTCCAACGCTGTTGTTACCTCAATATTATTAAATGATGCATACGAAATGGAGACTGGAACATTATATGAAATAGTAATCGTTTTTTGAAACTCATCAATAACACCACTATCTGCCGGATGAAAATCCACTTCAATCTCAGGAAGCACATCTTCAAAGACAATATTATACTCCGTTGAAGGATCATCCAATACATAAATATGATTATTTTTCCGCCAGATCAACTCATTTGAAATATCCTGTCCATTACTTGCATCTCTAATCTTTTTTAAATCAGAATCAGGATACAACGTATCTTCGATATCAATCCAAATCCATCCTGATTTATCAACCTCAATAGTTAACGTTGCTTCTTCAGATTGATAATTGATAACAACATTTTCCTCTGAAACTGTTGGAGTCACCAAACTAATAAATTCAATAGTATCTGACTCTGGTTGCCAGAAAAACTCAGGAACCTCCGTATCATCCACTGATAAAAGAAACGTGACCTCATCATCAAGATTAATAACAGAAACAAGAGTGATTTCCCCATTAGGATCAACAAACATATCCACATCACCATTACCATCAGTATCATAACAAACAAAAGGATCTGTAAGAGATTTTGAAAGAATACCTTTATTATTAATAACCAATAGTGTTTCACTACTTGCATTCAAGGGAATTGCCGGTTGAACCTGTATCGTTTTCTCACAGTTGCCCGTGTTCCCCTCATCATCAGTAACAGTTAAGACAACATTGTATGTTCCATCAGTAGAAAATTCATAATTTGTTATCATCTCCTTTTTTGTAATTCCATTACCAAAATCCCACTGATATGAAATGATTTCCCCATCAAGATCAAAACTATCTGATGCATCAAATTCAATTGATTCTGAAACATTAACTACGGGATCAGATGAAAAAACAGCGAAAGGACTAGTAGTATCCGCACTGTTCCCAGAGACATCTGTTGCCGTAACAATACAATAAAACTGAGCATATGCTTTTGATAGCACTACCGTTTTTTCAAATACCCTTTTACTTTTTTGATTCATCACCACTGTTTGAATATTTGATGCATTATCCATCCAATATGATAACGTCACATTATTAACTTCAACATTATCTTCAACAATGGATTTAATCGTAAACAATGTTGAATCATCAGTAACCACTAACTCTTGAGTAGAAATCTCAATGGTTGGTGCTAGTTCATCAGGGGTCACAATTACATATGTTGTATCCGTATCATTTCCACCATGATCATTTTCAACGGTTAACTGCACTGAATAATTTCCAGAAGATTCAAACAAACGTTCAACTGTTTCACCATTTGCAGTATCTCCATCTTCAAACTCCCAAGTAAAACTAGATAAATTCACACTTTCATTCACATCACTACTTTCAGATGCATCAAAAACAATATTTTCAAAAACCGATCCAGAATAAGGTCCACCCGCATCAGCAACAGGCCTTCGATACACAATAGGGTTCTCATCTGTTTTATCGCCCCCTTCAATTACATAGGGTGTATCACCTAATCCATCACGATTTTCATCAGTTCCAGTATAATCATCCCAATAGTTACCAGCGATCATTGGCCCATAAATAATATTTTGCGATGAGATATTACTATGATACCACTGGTTTTGACTATCATCTGGACTGATATCTTTAGCATTCAATTGATTATTACTAAAATAATTATTAAAAATCTGATTATTTAAACAATAATAATTTAAATAAATTCCATGTCTATTATTTTTTGTAATTCTATTTTCAGAAATAGTATCCCTTGTTGAATTCTGCAATCGTATACCATCCAAACCATTGGACGTAACCTTGTTTTTTGTCACGGTACTGTCAGTGTCTGCAAATAAAAAAATCCCATGTTTCCCATTATTCTTTACTATATTTTCAGATACGAACGAATCAGATCCAACAACAAAAATCCCATAATTTCCATTCTCAACAATTTCATTATCTGTAACACTTGTATTTGCCACATTATCCTCTATTCGAATGCCCGTGTCATCATTTCCAAAAATGGTATTCTCAGAAATCTGGTTATCTTCACATACATCATTAAGATAGACTGCATAATGACCATTTTCATAAACCGTGTTCTTTCTAACTACGTTATTTGAACAAGATCCATTTAAAAAAATCCCTAAGTTTTCATTTTCATAAAATGAATTGTACTCAATGGTATTTTGATTTGAAGAAATTAGATATGTTGCATTAACGGTACTAGTGATATTGTTTTGAGCGATTATGTTATTATCGCATTCATCAACAAAGATACCACATGAACAATCAGTTATGGTATTTTCAACAATATTTCCCGATCCTGAAGAAATATGAACTGCAGCATCCGTTTTAGTATCTCCACTATTCTGAATAGTAAACGTACTCAGATCGACATTAGATGCAGTAATCGTAATAACTGACCCCTCACCCCCTCCGTCAAGTAAGGTTGTTCCCCCATCCTCTCCAAAAAGATCAACTGTTTTATCGATAAGAATATTCTCATAGTATGTTCCTTCATAAACAATGATCCTATTTCCCTGTGATGCATTATCAATTGCAGATTGAATCTGGTCAAAATGAGTTGTTCCCCATCCTGGAGTAGTTGTATTAAAATCATCATCAACATAAATTTTAGATGTTGAATCAGCTAAAGCACTCCTTGAATTGAACTGAAAATTAACTATGGAGTGTAAGAAGAGCACACTCATTAATAGTATGATAACTATCTTTTTCATCCCATCCATCTGCATAAGTATGTATATATGCATATAAAGCAAACTCATAAAAACATTGCTGTTTTTCCAGTCTTTAAGAAAACTCGAATTTTACCAAAAGGTTAAAAGAAAACAATTGTTTTCTTTCATTGTGAGGATTCGTTGAGGAGAGATTCATGAAAAAAATTATACTTGATGAAAATGAGCTTCCAGATAAATGGTATAATATTCAAGCTGATTTACCAACACCACTTGACCCACCCTTAAATCCACAAACCCAGCAACCAATCGGACCACACGATTTAGAGGCTATCTTTCCAAAAGCATTAATTAAACAAGAAATGAGCCAGGATCGATACATTCCAATTCCAGAAGAAGTTAAAGAGATTTATCGGATTTGGCGACCTAGTCCATTAATTCGTGCTGAACGATTGGAAAAAGCATTGAAAACCCCCGCTAAGATCTATTATAAATGGGAAGGGGTAAGTCCTCCGGGTAGTCATAAACCAAATTCATCAGTTCCTCAAGCATATTACAATATGAAAGAAGGAGTGGAACGAATAGCAACAGAAACCGGAGCTGGACAATGGGGATCAGCTCTAGCGTTTGCTACAGGCCTGTTTGATTTACAATGTCGAGTGTACATGGTGAAATGCAGTTATGAACAAAAACCCTATCGAAAAGTTCTCATGCAAAACTGGGGAGCTGAAGTGTTTCCAAGTCCAACAAATCTTACTAATGTTGGAAAAGAAATCCGTGAGAAATTACCTGATACTAGTGGAAGTCTTGGTATTGCAATTAGTGAAGCAGTTGAAGATGCAGCGACTCATGAAAACACGAATTATGCACTTGGATCAGTCTTGAATCATGTCGTTCTTCATCAAAGTATCATAGGACTTGAAATGAAAAAACAATTTGAAAAAATAGATGATTATCCTGATGTAGTTCTTGGTTGTGTTGGTGGTGGCAGTAATTTTGCTGGTACAGCTTTTCCATTTGTTCAAGATAAAATAAATGGATCTCATCCTGATACAAAGATAGTTTCAGTTGAACCACTTGCCTGTCCTACGTTAACTAAAGGTCAATATCGATATGATTATGGAGATAGTGTAGGATTAACACCATTGTTAAAAATGCATACGTTAGGTCATAGTTTCGTTCCTGCAGCTATTCATGCGGGAGGACTACGATATCATGGTGATTCACCATTACTTTCCAAAATGACAAAAGAAGGATACATGGAAGCAGTAGCATATTATCAGAAAGATGTTTTTGATGCGGCAATTCTATTTGCTCAAACTGAAGGTTTTGTCGTTGCTCCTGAAGCAGCTCATGCGGTAAAAGCAGCGATTGATTTTGCAAAAATGGCAAAAAGAGATAATGAAGATCGAACAATTGTGTTTGCAAATAGTGGTCATGGTCATTTTGATTTATCTGCATATGAATCATATCATGGTGAAGAGATCATAGATTATGCCCATCCTGAAGAACTTATTGAAAAGGCAATGACTGAGCTTCCAAATATCTAGTTCACTGCATTCTTTTTGAGATAAAGTCCTTCTTGGACTTCTTCATTTTTTCCTTAAAAGAACTAATTTGCAATAATGAATTGATTAGAGTATTATAAAAAGAGTAAACTGACCGCCATAATAAACATACCAATAATCAAACCAAAAATGACACAATGCCCATGACCATACTGATGTGCTGTTGGAAGGAGTTCATCAGCTGAGATATAAACCATAATTCCTGCGATAAAAGCTAAAAGAAATGATAAGGTCCAATCTGAAATAAAAGGCATTAATATAAGAAATCCAATAACTGCTCCAGCTGGTTCTGAAAAACCAGATAAAAATGAATAGAGAAATGCTTTCTTTTTATCGCCTGTTGCAAAAAAGATAGGCATGGAAACAGAGATACCTTCAGGAATATTATGAAGTGCTATGGCAAATGTGATTAATATTCCTAGTTCCACGTCCACAAGAGCAGATCCAAAGGTTGCAATACCTTCAGGAAAATTATGAATTGTGATAGCCAGTGCTGTAAAAAGACCTACTCTCATTAATTTTTGATCGACTTTTCCTTCTTTTTTTACCATTTTAGGATAATGATGCGGGTTTTCAATATCTGGAATGAGTACGTCAATCATTCCAATGGCGATGATTCCAGCAAAAAATGCATATAATCCCCAAAGATCTCCCACAACTGAAAGTGCTTCGGGGAGTAATTCTACAAATGAAATATAAAGCATAACTCCAGCTGAAAGACCAAGAGTAAAACAAAGATATCTTATGTTTGGTTTCTTAATAAAAAAAGCAATGGTGCTTCCAATGCCTGTTGAAAGACCTGCAATCAAGGTCAAAAGGAATGCAGGAGCAATATTGCTAGCGATATCCATGAAAGAACTCCCTTCTTAATCACGTTCACCACATATTATGTACGATCAGTATCACATGCTGATTTAAACGTGGTAAATTATTATAATGATGAAAAGAATATTTTAATTTTTCCTTTTTTATATATTTTTAATTTCTATGATGCGTCCAATATTATAAAATTATAGTTAATGAAAAAAACGCCGAGGAGGAGATTCGAACTCCTGTGAGACCGAAGTCTCACGAGATTTCCAGTCTCGCGCCGTGCCAGGCTGGGCCACCTCGGCAAAAATGAGTTAACAATGGGGGTAATAAACCTGTTATATTAATGTTTTTTCCAGATAGAAGGATATGTTTTCTTTTTCATAAACACTTTTTCTGGATCAACACAAACACCAGTGTCCTGTTCAATGATTTCTTCCGTGCTCATCAAAGATCTTCCGATAGCTATGATTTCTTGTTTTAATGAAAACAAGGCAACAACATCATTTTTTGAAATATCCGTGTCAACTTCAACAACTCCAGGAACTGCAAGTGTGGCACCATGACAGACTGCATCAATAGCAGAATCCCTGAGAATTATTTTAGGTAAAAAGTCAAATACTCGTTCAACTGGTTGTAATACTTTTTTTATTTCCTCGGGATTTCCTTCATTGTAAAAAACAAAACCGTCTTTGACATCATGAAGTGTTACTAAATCTTTTTCGGTAAACTGGCCGACTTTTGTTCTTCGTAATTCAGCAAGCTGAGCACCAATACCAAGTTTTTTTCCAATATCAACACAAAGTGTTCTCACATACGTTCCTGCTTCACAACCCACTCTGAATAATACTTCAGTATCGTTTTGTTCTAATAATTGTAAATAGTAAATCTGACGGTTTCGTTTTACTCGTTTTACCGCTGATCGAACTGGTGGTAACTGAGTAATCGTTCCAGTGAATTCTTTAAAAATCGATTCGACTTTTTTTTGAGAAATAGTTTTGTGAAGTTTCATAACTCCAACGTATTCTTTACCTGCTTCGGAAAGAATAGATAATGCTTTTGTTGCCTGTCCAATACCAAGTGGAAGAATACCAGTTACCTTTGGATCTAGTGTTCCGGCATGTCCTACTTTTTCAATTGAAAAGATCTTTCGAACCCAGGAATCAACTTGATGAGCAGTTGGCCCACTTGGTTTATCAAGAATGATGATACTATTTTGTAATAATTCGGAAACAGTTTTTTTACCAGGATGTTTTCCATGGTATGGATCGGTTTCAACAGAGACTTTGATGAGTCGTTTTCTTTTTTTTTCGCTGGGTAATTCTTGCATACTTGTTCCTCATTGAGATTTCTGTTCATTCTTTAATTCATCAAGAATAATTTGAAGGATTTCTTGTGGTGTTTTGTTCGATGAATCAATACAAAGATCGTAAATTGAGGTATCCATTACATCGATATCATAATAGGTTTTGTATCTGATTTGTTCGCTTTTTTGTCTTGATAAAAGTTTTTCATGTTGATCTTGAATGTTTCCTCCTTCTCGTTCAACGATTCGTTCTGCTCTAATACTTGGTTTTGCATCAATCCAAATCTTAAACGCAGAAATATCCTTGAGGACTGCTAGCCAACCAGCAAGTCGGCCTTCTAAAAGCACGTTTCCTTTTTTTAAAATTGAAACTTGT
Organism: uncultured Thermoplasmatales archaeon; assembly: GCA_964648565.1. Taxonomy (GTDB): domain Archaea; phylum Thermoplasmatota; class E2; order DHVEG-1; family DHVEG-1; genus EX4572-165. The sequence continues at coordinate 9,714 of CAZYLG010000027.1, read as the reverse complement.
TTTTCATCAAGTTCTCGGTCTACATCATCATGGGTTTCACAATAAGAACCAAAATCAGCTAGGCTCATGTTATGTTCTTTTGCTAATTCTCGAAAAATCATTCCAGAATACACATAAGGAAGTGATAATTCCTCGGATAAGAGTTTAGCAATGGTTGATTTACCACTTCCGGGAGTACCACTGAGTGTTATCGTAACCATGATGTTACCGTAATGGAAGTATCTTTTTTTTGGTTTCCTTCCACCAATCAGACCAGCTCACCCATTTTAATCCTTGACGAATGACTTGACCGACGACCATTGAGAATACTAGATATAACCAAAGCCAGGCTTGCCAAAGGAAGGAATCAAAGAATGAAATGTTCTGTGACCACGGAACGGTGAAAAAGTAATAATCAAGGTTACCAAGGAAAAATCGAAGCCACATAAAAATTGGAACGATGAATAAGAACAAGAAAAACATGGGTTTCATCATCCCACTTGATGCTTCAGTTTGACGTTTCATAATCTCCGGTTGCATTTTCATTAACTTGTTAACTTTATTTGTGTCCCCTTCTTTTCGAGCTTTGGTGATTTCTTTTTGAAATGCTTTTGTTGTTTCCTGAGATTCACCCATTTTCACCCAATCAGTGAATAAAGTTTGGAAGAATGAAGAAAGAAACACCACAATGGTTCCTGCTAACACCAGGGTTAACACGGGGTACTGGCCACTAAATCCGATCAAGGGATAAAACACTGAGTTTAATGAAGTTGCAATAAATGCACTAATCCCTGGATCACCAAAGATAAATAACATTACAAACATCAAAAGCATAAGTAATAATAACTGACTGCTTTGGGCTTTATCATCAAGTTTAAACATCTTTCACACCACACGCTAAGATAATACTTTTTTTAATACAATCTATGATAAGTAGTTTATATCTCATATAAATAAATAAGGGAAAAAGAGAGATAACCATCTTGTTATCTACTCATTTCCAAAGAATCCACGAAGCACTGGATGAATTTCCATTGCTTGTTCTTTTCCAATTTGTTCATATAATTGAGTAATGATACTCACGGCTAATAAAACACCTGTTCCACTTACATTACCAACAGTTCCAATCGCATCAGAAAAACCAGCTAACGCACCTACTAATGCACCACTAATAACAGTAATTATTGGAATATATCGCTGGAGAACTTTTTTTAGGACCCGTGGATCACGTCTGAACCCAGGTATTTGCATACCGCTGCCTTGTATCTGCTTTGCTACATCTTCTGAGCTCATATTTGTTGTTGCAACCCAAAATTTTGCAAACAAGATAGAACCAATGATCATAACCGAAAGATAAATAATAACTTTTAAAGCAAACTGCCAAGGTGCATGACCTCCATATCCTCCGCTCATTATAGGTAACAACCAACTATTAATGCCACCAAGACTCGATAGATACCATGCACCACCAGCTAATGGTTGAGTGCTCACTGCTAAATCATATGTTCCAATCCACCATTGCCCACCAAGGAGTGGCAGATCTGATTGATATAGCATCATAGCAAACATGTTAATATTTGCGAGAAGTGCAGAAACTAAAATAACGGGAATAACAGAAGCATACATCAACTTAATTGGATATCTGCCACGAGCCCCACGAACTCGTCCGTGAGCAAGAGGTAATTCAACCCGTGAATTTGCAATATAAACAACAAGGAAAAAAATGAATAGAGTCCCCAGTAATGGAACTATCGCATTAGAAAAACCAATATTAGGATTACCTAAAAACAATGATTGATATCCACCCCCCACAATCTCACCAAGTGACATGTGTGAAGCAAGGTAATATGTCCCAGGAATAACTCCTGCGGGAGGGTTACTCATAGCCACCGCACCTCCTTGTACTGGCAACCAATTAAAAAGTCCAGTAAATAATGCTTGAGATACACCGGCAGCAATAAATAATGAAATACCTGAGCCAATTCCCCATTTTGAAATAGTTTCATCCATAAAGAATACAATAAGCGCTCCGATGACCAGTTGAATAATAATGATGCTGTCTGCTAGCGGAACTCCTACAGCATTGATAAGGCCTTCTGTTGGTTCAAGATATCCGAAGATTTGTGGCACTGCTTCAAGAAAGATCATGACGATAACAAGGATTTTTTGTGTTCCTTGATAGATTGCCTTATCTTCAGAATTCGTTAGATCAAGATTAATGATCTTTGCTCCAACAAATAACTGTAAAATAATGGATGCAGTAACGATTGGTCCTATACCAAGATGCATAATGGACCCTGATGCACCAGCCATAATAAATCGGTATTGTGAAAACAAATCGATAACATCAGGTTTCAAACCAAAGATCATGACATTAGTGAGGATAAAATAAATAATCAATGCAAGAATCGTCCAGAACATCTTCTTTTTAAATGTGACATGTCCTTCTGGTTTTTTAATCGCAGGCCATCGTTCTATTAATGGCTTCAACTTGTATAGATAACTCTTCTTTTCTTCTGCCATAGCAAACCCGGAATCTCTTTTTTTTATTCAGGGATGGTGACTTCGCCACCATTATCCTTAATTTTTTCAATTGCTTTCTGTGAAGCTTTTTTCACTGTTATTTTGTATCCCTCGGAAACTGATCCACCGCCTAACAACTTGTCATAACCTTCCTCTGTTAAATTAATTGTTGTTTTTTCAGGAAATTGTTCTTTGAGTTTTCCAACATTTATAATAGTGTTTTCAACTCTCGTTCCTTGTGGACGTTTGAATCCGTGTCTTCCAAAGGTATGATCTGGCATGTATTTGTTTAAATGCATAATTCGGTGTTTTGACAGGCCGGCGTTTCCTCTTCCGCCACGGAGTCCGGCTCCTCTACCGGCTTTTTTTCCTCGGCCGTGTGTCATTGATCCTCTGAATTTCTTGGTCTTTTTCCGAGTCATGTTCATCAAGTTCCCTGTAGATTTTTTATTTGGCTCTAAATCGAATGCAGATAAAGTAATGTATTATTATACTTTCGGATGATATTCTGCTTTTGTTCCTGAATTCATCAGGGTTTTTTAAGTTTTTGTATGCATTGATTAATGTGATTACCAATTTCTTTTGAGATGTGATCCATCTTTTTTTAGGGGAAATTGTTTAATCACTTATTTTTTAAGAAAAGTTTAAATAAAAAGCACAATATAAGTTTACTTAGATATTTGAGATTTAATATATAAAGGAGGCATAAAATATGGTGTCAATTCATAAAAAAGGTTTGATACTTGCGGTTGCAGCACTGTTCCTTAGTCTATCAATGGCTCCTGCAATTACCGCTGACCAAAAAGCAAACCAACCTACATACGCTGTTGAATTAACCTCAGTTGCTGAGAATGGACAATTCGTCAAAGAAACAATGGTTCTCACCGAAGAAGAAGTTCAAGTGTTACAGTTACGGTTATCCGGGTTACTTGACTTATTGAAGAATCAAGTAGATATTGATGGAGTACTTGAATTATTATTAAAGTTTTTAAATGTTGGAGAGTATCCCATCCTTTCTCGAATTGTGGCACAAATTTTTGATTCTGAAATGCTGACAAAAGGAAAACTTGTGTTCAGTGAAGGTTGGAGCATGTCGCTAAATCCATTTAAAAAAGGCGGTGTTTCCTTTATGAAACCAATTGAGTTTTGGATGTATCAAGAAGGATCAGATATGTTTAAAATACCAAGTATGACTACCATTATTGATTTAAATCCGTTTGAAACAACAACGGTTACTGGTAATCAACTTGGGTTTATGTTCAGGTTCAAAGGAATCTATGTTGAGATCCCTCAACAAATGCCACAACAAACTTTTACGTTTTTCTTAGGATTAAGTCGATTTGCTGCTGCTGTTGAAATGGTCAGCCTTTCAGACTTTACTAACTAAAGAAAAAACGTTTTTCTTTTTTCTTATTTTTTTCATTTTCTTACCAAAAGGTTTATTATTATACTCTTCTTTAATAATAGTGAACGTTAGATATTTGGGGGTTTTTTTAGAATCATGCAATCTCAATCAAAAAGTATTATTGCTATTTTTCTTGTTATTATCTTATTTACTCCCACTCTTTTTCCTTCAGCTGAGGCAAAATTATTTACTAATGATAAAGACACGGTGAATGTGGCTTTTATTTGGCAGCGATGGGATGTTCTAGATCTTCCAGCAAGAATTATGATGATGATGTACAAACGGATATTACACCAAGCTGAAAAAGAATATGATGTTAACATTCAAATCTTTGAATTTTGGGATCGATGGCGAGGTGGAGATGTTCAATCAGGGAAATTAGACAAATATGATATTGATGTGGTAATTGGTCCTGGAGGGATTGGTGGTTGGAACAGTCCACGTGCTTACCGAGTTGAACTGAAAAAATTCGTTCGAAGAGGAGGCGGATTCTATGGGATCTGCGGAGATTCAACATTTGGATCACTCGGTGTAGTTAATCTTCCAACAGGATATAAAAAACCATTAAAGAAAGCCACAGGAGAACGATCATTCACTCCGATGTTAGGACTTGCGAACGTGTATACTGATGCAAGTGCTTTTGATCATATTTTGAAATATCCATTCTGGTTTAAAAGAGCAGATATGGTGAAATTGGTTGGACAACTTCCGATTTCTCGAGCCCCGATCAAAATTCAATCAGCGGATCTACCAATTCAGGAACCCTACACTCGAAATCGAGTCCGAGTTATGATGGGTAATGCACCATTGATCGATGGCCCTCTTATTTTACGATTGTTTATGCCAAAAGTTCATGATATCGCTGTGTTTAAAGGAAGTGATGATCCATATGATGGCTCCATTGAAGGAAAGAAAGCGATAGTGGCAACGCATTATGGGCGAGGAAGAGTGGTCTTATCTGTACCACATCCTGAGTTAACCGTAGGAAATTCAAAAGCTCATGATCTCTTTGCAAGAAATCTATTGTGGTGTGCCAAAAGCCTTCCAGTAAATGAATCATTGAAAATGCGTTTGAAACCATGGATGGTCTGGTTTGTTTCAGATTATTTAGAACATGAAAAACTTGTATGGTTACTCCTTACGATTCAACAGGCAAGTGAATGATGCGTAAACAACTAACAGAAACTGTATTTAACAGTTTTTTATGAAAAGAAAATTGACTTTTTAATGGAAAAGACACCTCAAATGCACTTTCAATAGTTGCATCAAGGGACTTAATCATTTTTTTTAGAAAGGGAACCGTTTTGGTCAGATGTAAGGAATAAACAACAGATGCATTACTAATTGCTTTTTCTAAGAACGCTCGATCAGCATGATGATTTGATTTCTGTGCACCAAATGGAGGATTCATAATCACAGTATCAGCTGAAAATTCACTCTCTTTGATATCTTGCACCAAAAATGTGATATCAAGATGATGTTTCTGAGCAAATGATTCAGCTAAAGAAATACAGTTGCTATCTCTATCAATACCGATTACTTTTTTGGCGTTTAATACCTTTGAACCAAACGAAAACATACCTGTTCCACATCCGAGATCAACAACGGTTTTGTCAAAAATATCATGATGTTGATATGCGTAAAACAATATGTCTGCAGCAATCGTTGCTGGTGTCTGATATTGCTCAAGAGAGGGTTTTGGTTTAATGAAATCAGGTGTTTTTTGAAGAAACATTTCTAATTGCTTTTTTTTCATTTTAAGATACCATGAACCAGTATTATGTTGATGATATGTCTTTTATTGTTTCTTTAGTCTTTGCTCTTTTCAAGGTGAAATAAAACGTACTCCCCTTTCCAACACCTTCACTTTCCGCCCAAATACGACCGTCATGTTTTTCAATGATTTTTTTAGTAATCGTCAATCCAAGACCACTGGAATCAAGATTGTGACGACTTTCATCAGCTTTATAAAATTCATCAAACATATGTGAAAGTTGTTCTTCACTCATTCCAATACCACTATCTGAAACTGCGATAGTCACTTCATTCTCTCCAGTATATTCAGATGAAATAGTAATCACTCCACCCTCTTCCGGCGTATATTTAATAGCATTTGTCAATAAATTATTGAACACCTCTTGAATACGAAGTTTATCTCCATGAACCATAACATCAGCATCAATAGTTGAATTCACCTCAACATTATTTTCTTCGAACAGCACTTGGTTATTTTTCATAACTGCATCTATTTCATCTGAAAGAACTAATGATTCCATAGAAAACTCGATTTTATCCGTATTTAATTTTGCCAAGTCAATGGTTTTATTCACCAAATCCTTCATAAAATACACGTTTCGAATAATGACTTCAAATAGTTCATCATCCTTCTTTTCTTCTACTTTCTCCTTTAGAATTGGAAGCAGCACCATCATTGGGGTAAGTGGGGTTTTCAAATCATGACCAAGTTGATTAATAAAATCATCTTTTTGTTTCATTAATCGCTCAACTTCTTGAGTTCGAAGTCTTACTTTCCGTTTTAAATCTTTATTGATTATATATAATAGCTCGTGAGCATCCTCAAGTTCTTTGATCATCATCTTTTGCTTTGTGATATCTCGAACAACACAAATCAATCCATCTTCGATTCCAGTTAAAGTAATTTCTTGGTTAAACGTTGTCCCATCCTTTTTCTTTCCTACTGCTTCACCTCTCCACCTACCGTTCTTTTGAAATGTAGGCATTATTTCCTCATCAAAGCGTTTCAATTCATCTTCACCATATAATGATCGCCAGGATTTTCCAATAAGATCGTCCGGTGTATCATACCCATAGATTGAGGCATGAGCCTCATTGAGATATTCGTATTGTCCCGTCTCATTTAGAATCGCGATACCATCTGCTGAGGATTTAATCGCAGTTAGTTGCTTGTTGATTGTCTTAGCTGATTTCTTTCGTTCAGTAATATCAGATGCGGTGACGAGAATAGCACGTTTACCAATAAACAAAATCGTTTTAGTGTTTAAATCTACCCATTTTTCGATTCCCTTTTTTGTAAGAATTTTAAATTCATAATGAGATGGAGGATTTTCTCCCCGTTGACGTTTTTTTCCTCGTTGTATGATCATCTCTTTAAAATCAGGATGGGTAAATTCCCAGAACTTCATTTGTAATAATTCTTTTTTTGAATATCCTGTTATTTTCTCTGCAGCAGGATTAGCATAAATCCATCTATCATTTTGATAGATCATGATAGCAATAGAAGCCGATTCTGTAAATGTTCGAAATTTTTCTTCACTTTCCTGTAATGCTCTAGTAGCATTTTTTCTACTGGTGATATCTCGTAATGATAACACATATCCATTTGGTTGATTACTTGTTTTTACTTTAGATAGAGTGGCATCGAAATATTGCATAGATCTCCCTTTGTTTATTTTAATTTCAAAGGAATGCTCTGTGTTTGATTGGTTAAACGCATAAAAAATTTCAGGAAATGCAGTAAATACTTCGTGTGTTTTTTTACCAATGATTTCACTTGTGTCTAAATGAAAGAGTTTTTCAGCGCTGTTATTCAATTCGATAATTCTTTTATTGGTATCAAATACTATTATTGGATCCTTCAGATTGTTAAATACTGTTTCTTTTGAGACGGGAAAAACATCTATTAGTTTAAAATGAGTAAATCCATAAGTGTAGATTATGCCGGTGAATGCAAAGCTAATTGGAGTATAATCAAAGGAACCAATAATTGAATATAATAATTCAAGTGAATAGATTGCATTTACTATCCATGGAATAACTGCACCTAGTAATAATAGAAAAGCTTGTTTTTTATAAAACTCTTGAAGTGTGATTGCACTTCGAATAAGAAACATCGTCCCTAAAATAAGCATGACGTATGCATATCCCCAGAACAACCACCATGCAGGTCCATGAACTACTGACGTTTCGACAAATGAACCTATTGTTATGTAATCAATATTTTGCCAAAAAAGATGATGGATGCTATCCGTAAAAATAATTATTAAACTAAAAACTGGAATACTATACAATATAAATATGCTTTTCCAGTTAACCCAACGATCACGACCAGTCCAAGAACTAGCGAGAAGAAGCCAAGTTGGTGGAATAAAAACTATGCCTAAATATTTCCATTGTTCACAAAAATACGTTAAATTGTTTGATGTAAACCATAATGCTAATCCACTTCCAAAACACCAGATTCCAATACAGCTCAAAAGAAATGTAAAATATTTAGCAGGGGTCATTTTTTGTTGAATAACAAAAGTATGCCATGCATAATATCCTAATATTAGCGCAAAAATTCCTGATGCAAATAATAAAAACAGATATGCATCCACAAGGCCAATCATTTTTTCTCACCATCTTTACTACCGAGTTTTTCCCATCACAAAAAAACTCATTTCGTTCTACATTCCATCCTTAATGTAGTATAATGCAATATCATAAACTCGTGGCCATATAAAATATTAACCAATGAATACAAAATATGGATTGAAAAAAGTAACTAATCACTTCTCATCAGGCGCAATGTTTATGTGCTCTTATTTATTTCACCTGCCGCTAAAGAAGAAAAAAGACCAACATGGGCTTGTAGATCAGCTCGGAAGATCGCTTCCTTGGCATGGAAGAGGCCTCGGGTTCAAATCCCGACAAGTCCACTCTTTTTTTAAAATGTAATGTCTTTCCAATCAAAATATAGCATTGCTGCAATTAGTGCGATGATGGTAACAGAGATTAATACAATGTTTGCAGTGAGATCAATTTCACCAAGTTTTAATGCATTATATGGTTGAAAATAATGTTTTAATGATATTAGACCAAGTGTCTCATAATCTGGTATCATCTCAGCAATTGAATCAAAGATGAACATTGCTACTACTATTGCCATCATTACTACACTTGCTTTCATCTTTTCATCAAATAATGTTGAAATAAATAATCCAATAGATACAATAGAGAAAAAATAAGGAAGTGAAATGAGATGAGTTAAGCCAAGATACCAGAAATTAAGATCTTCACCTATAGCAATGGTTATCATCATGACCGTAAGCATAGCTATGAAATTAATGATGAGTACCATTGGAAGTAATCCAAGGAATTTCTCAATGATGATCTGTTTTCTTGACACAGGATTTGACATTAATATATCAATAGTTTTTGATTCAATTTCTTTGGCAATACTTGCTGCAGCAAGAAATCCAATGATAATTCCAAGGATGAGAACCCAGAATATTTGATACATTTCAATGTTTAAAAATCCAACATAACTAGCCATGTCTTCATAACCTGGAATAAAAGCAAAAGGATCTAACGCTCCAGATTCTCCCATTTCTACCATCATGTCTTTAAACGCAGGATACATCCCTGCGTATAATGCTGCCATTCCGGAAAAAAGAAGAGTAAGAATCAGTGTTGGTTTCCAATAATCCTTAACGGTTTGAATGGTGATGCGGAGACGAAGGATTTCAAGTATTCGTTGACTTATGGTTTGCATTAGTTATCATCTCCTTCATCATAATATCTCATGAAAATATCTTCAAGGCTAAACTCTTGTATTTCTAGATCAACAATGGTATATTCCGCTATTTTTTTGATGACTTCATCAATATGGTCTTCAGTAACAAATTCAATCCAGCCATTCATTTTTTTTGCGTTGGGAAACGATAAAAGTTTTTCATTTGATTCTTTTATTTTCAATCGGATTTTTTTGCCTTTTTTTCTAACTGGCAAAATCTTTTTCAGCAGTGATAGAGCTGTCATTTTTTCATAACCTTCATGAATTCATC
>CAZYLG010000026.1:0-19044 GCA_964648565.1 uncultured Thermoplasmatales archaeon | reverse complement strand
TTATCTTTTAATTTCCATACCAACTGCTTTTTTGATTAAATATGAAATATAATCAACATGCTCTGTTTTTCGTCCATGTTTATCTGGGATTTCCACAACAATTGGAATGATATTTCGTAAACGGAATTCATTAAGTTCTTTGCCAATTTCTTCAGCGATTTCTTCAGTAACTATGATCAAACCTGTTGATTCGATCTGATCCTCTATTTCATGCCAGTACTGTAACGCTGTTTTTTCCTCGGTTGGTACATAAACGGTTTGAATACCTGCTAATCGAAGACCTGAAGCTGTGTCTTTATCGCATAATGCAATAACATTCATGTTGCTTCCTCCGTAATCAGCAATGGTGAAATAAGATTTGATGGCATCTTTTCAGCGATACCTTTAGCAATAATTTTTAGATTTCGTATTTCAATTTGTTTGTATTCTAAAAATCGTAAGGATGGACCCATTGTGGAATAATGTGCCGTTGAAATATTTTTAACGAGGTGTAACCAGATTAGATCAATGGCATCAGTGTATGGTTGAACAGAAGTTGTTTTTGAGATGTTTTTGTCTAATCTGTTCTTGAGTGGTTTATAATATTGAGTACCTTCAAGTTTGTTTATGAAATCAGTGGTATCTTCTGCAGTGCAGAGATCTTCTTGTTTCCAAAACGCTAGTTCATAACCATCATTAATCAGTAATTGTTTACAGTGATCTGCATCATAGGAAAGGTGTTTTGCTCTTAGTAAGTGTTTGATGGTTCGTATATCAATCATTCGTTTGATGAAGACATCTTTTGCTTCGCTGCATTTGTAGGGAACATTACTGTTTTTTAGTTGAGTGATGAATAATTTATCAACTGCAGCATCTAAGGCAAAAGAGGAAAATTCCTTTTCTTCTGCAGTGATTAGTGAAGTTATGTAATCCGGGTATTGTAATTGTTTAAGTGTTTTTAACATGTCTTCTGAATCGGTTTTTGCTAAGATTAAGAGATGTTTTTTTATTTTTGGGGAAACTGCTTGTTCTGAAAGGGTTTCATCAACGTTATCATTGGTGATATGTTGTTTCAATGCTGTTTTGAGTAAGTTTGCATCGATGAGTTCTAAATAAGTATCGTAAAATGATTGCATTTTTTTTGTGCTATCCTGTTTCATCATGTAAATAGTGTTAACGAATTGTTGATCCAGTTCTGTTTGAATTCGGGATGTTTTTGTTTCGGAGATATGGTAATCTTTTTGGGAGTTGAGTTGGTCGATGAATTGTTGAAGATCAGATGAGTCAAGGTATCGTTGTAGATTGGTTTCGTTGACGAAAGGATTTCCGATTGATTCGAATTTTGCGTTAGGATATGCAAATTTTGCAAAGGTTGCAAATGGTCGGATGATGATTGCTAACGCTCCTGCTATAATACCAATTATGAGTAGCCACATGTATGGGCTGTTTGGGTTAAAGAGAACGTCTAATATGGTAATCATCTCCTATTTTTTTAGGGAAAAAGTAAGTTTCCTATTTTTACACGGATATCCTGTTTTTCTCGTTTTAAGATGCCTTCAAACGTGTTATCAATCGTAATGGTTCCATCTTTTGAAATAAGAATGATGCCTCCTGTTGCTTCGGTTTTACCGGTTACGGATACATCGAGTTCTTTTGCAATGTGTTCATCAATATCTCGGGAGATTTTTATGTTGCATTCACCCGGGATTTGTTCTTTTCCTTGAAGAATTAATTGTTTCACCATGTTTTTGTACGTGTTATCATCTAGGTTTCCAAGTTGATCGATTGCTTGTTTAAAACAGGTTTCGATGAGTTCTTCTTTTGCATTCATTTCTTTTCGTTTTGCATTTTGATGGGCTTGTGAAATCAATATTTTTTTACGATTTTCCGCTTGTTGTTTCCCTTTGTCCATAATGCTTTGAGCATGTTTCTTTGCTTCTTTGGTAGCATCTTGTTTAATAGTATTGGCTTTTTGTTCTGCTTCTTTTTTAATTTCCTGGGCTTTTTTTTCTGCATCTGTTTTTATTTTGTTAATGATGGTTTCTGCGGTCATGTGCTCATCAGATCCTTTTTAATTGTTGGTGATTTTTCAACAATATGGTTTAGAGCAAGCCTAGTCCAGTCATTAAGAGAATGCCAACGAGTAAACCAAAGATAGCGATAGTTTCGGGCATAACTGTAAAAATAATTCCTCTAGCAGCAACATCAGGATTTCTTCCAACTGCACTAATTGATGAGGATGCTACCATTCCTTGGTTGATTGCTGAAATACCAGTTATTCCAACGGCAAGGCCAATCCAAACAGCACCCATTCCAGCTAAAGATCCGATCATCACGGTTTCTCCGCCGCCAAGAAGTCCTGCTCCCATCATAAGAAGAATTGCAGTAAGTAATCCATACACGGATTGTGTCATTGGTAGCACTTGTAACACCAGACATTTACCGAAAAGATTTGGTTTTTCAGCAGTAACTGCAATAGCTGATGATCCTGCAAGAGCAAGGCCAATAGCTGAGGAAACACCGGCAATGCTAATTGCAAGAGCACAACCAAGAATGACCATTGTTTTGTTTTGATTGCTTTCTGCATCCGTTAATTCTTCATCTTGCGCTGATGCTAATCCTGCAGTGAACAGAAGCATTACGACAGCAAGAAGACCAATAGTTGCTATTTTTTTGTTTGTCATGATTTTTTTCCTCCTTATTTTTTTAATTCGTTTGTTCTGATTCTTTTTGAGTATATTTTCTTTTGATTTTTAACGGCGTAAATTCATGGCCGCCACCTTCATAAAACCGATTAAAGAATTCTACATATTGTAATCGTAATGAATGCACACCAGCTCCCAGTGCTGAAATCGCTAGGTTGACCAAATGTAAAACTAAGAGAAGTACCACAGTAACAATAATTCCAATGAATGGAATCATTTCCCCAAGTAATTGGCTGACTACGTTAAAGGCAAGAGCCATGCCAGCGGTTGCAAGGCCAAGAGCGAGTAATCGAGCATATGATAACCAGTCACCAACGTAACCTGTGATATCAAAGAATCCAATGGGTCCTGATGCATATATTAATTGGATCAGACCAATTACGACAAGTACTGCTGAAAGGTAAAACAATGGTTGTGGAAGGGTCCAGTCTAAGATGAAATAACCAATGAGTGCGCCTCCGCCGATCTGAAGGGGTATCCAGCATAATTTTTCAGTGAGCATTTCTTTGTATTTTTTTTGCATGAATGCTTGTATGAGTCCGTAGATAACACCAATGTTTAAATGAACGATACCAAGGACTAGTGCGACAGTGAGAATGGTAATTGGATCTTTTAAGGAATCAATGGGGAATTGGACGTTTAATACGCTGAATTGATACATGAGTTGAGTGCTTTCACCTTGGATGATAAGATGAATAAGATTTCCGAAGATACTATACGTGAGGAATCCAACGAAAGTGGTAACTAGACCTAGCCATATGCCCATGAAACCCCAGTTTTTAATCATCGGACTGATTTTACCAAATTTGAGATATCCAAACATGGATAAAAGTAAGATGATAATACCATATCCGGCATCACCGAGCATGATTCCAAAGAAGATGATGAAAAAGATACCCATCATGATGGTTGGATTAAGTTCATTATATTTTGGAATGGCAAACAAACTGAGTAATGTTTTGAAGGATTCTGCCCATGCTGGTGTGTCTAAATGCGTTGGTGGATTATCTGGATTCGTACTAGGTTTTTTTGATTCAAATATGATATGATCATTGGTAACTTGATTAAGTTCTGATTGTAATTTTTCATTATTTGATGCAAGAACCCATCCTTGTATGAGAATTGTTTCTTCAGTTGAAGCAAGTTGTGATGGAATTTGTTTTTGAATATGTTCTAATTGTATTTGTTCACGGGTAGAAAGGAGTTGTGAAAGATGATGGTTTGCTAAATCTTGTAGATCGGAGTGAATCTTTTGTTTCTTTTGTTGTGCTTCTTTGATTTCTTTTTGAAAATGTTTTTGTGCTTCCTTTGGAGTAAGAGAAATTTTTGGCAGGGTGATTTCTTGAAGGTGTTCAGCGGTTAATCGTTCCACTGTTTTTAATTGTGAAATATGACCAACAAGAATCACTGACCATTCTGGGTTTTTACCTTTGATTAGTGGTTGTGAGTAAAGAGCGATATATTTTTCTTGTTCGATTGTTTTTTGTAATGCTGGTAGTGTACTTGTTTTTCCAGCTTTAATTATAAGATACTCTGATTTACCTAGATCATCTAGTGAAAATTGAAAAGAGCTAAACCAACTGGTTTGTTTTTGATGTTCTTTGAGTTGGTCTATTCTTTCAATGATTTGATCATATTCTTGTTGAGATGATCGAATGATTGATTCAATTGGTCCTATCACACTTTCCGAGTATGAATAAAGTTCTTCAAGGCTTGTTTCATCCACGGTTTCTTTTTCAAAAACTTCTGGTTCAAGCATTGCTTTAAAGCCAGTTTTTTTTTGTTTGTGCTTATTTAAAATAGTGATCAGAGTGGTTAATCTATTTTCATATTCTGATAAAAGCATTGTTTCTTCATCTGGTTTTCCCGGGTTGAGTTGATGGGATTCAGATTCTTCTCTTGAAATATCAATTATTTGCATGAGCCCGTTTTCATGAAGTGATTGTATCACATCATCTAGATATTGTTGATGAATGATACAAGTTACTTTTTTCATTCGGGCTGGTAAAAGAATAACCTTATTCCCCCTGAGAGAGTTCTTTGATGATCAGTGATACTGCTTCATCTATGTTCTTTGATGCTTCAGATTTGATGGTTTCTATGCGTTTTTCTGATTGTTTTTGAATAAGTTTGATTTCTTTTTTTGCATCCTGTTCAGCGTTATTTATTAATGTTTCAACTTCTTTTTTTGCGTTGTCAGTATGTTTTTGTTGTATGGTTGTAATTTGTTTTTTTGCTGAGGAAACAATGGATTCGGCATCATGTTCAGCTTGGTCAATGGTTTTTTTCGCATCTTGTTCTGCTTTTTTTATTAATTGAATGGAATCCACTGGCATCAGTTAACCCTTATCAACAGGGGATATATTAGAGTTTTTATTGAATAATATTCATATTCCCCAAAACTTTTCCGTTTTTCGTTTAATTTCAAAGATCTTTTCTAGAACTTCTTTCTCATCAAAGGTGAGTACATCAAGGTCACGAAGTTTTTTCGCATCATCCTCTGGAAGGTCTGTGTAAAGAATGTCTCCTCCTTTTACTTGACGGCCAATAGTTATTCCATCAACAGAGACAGCTACTTCAGCTCCTTGTTTTGCTTCATCTACACTTTGGTTTTCCTCTTGCATTCCTTTTATACGTCCGATGACTCTTCCATCTTCTCTCATCAGTTTTAAATCGGAATGGATGCGTCCTGCAAGAACTCTTACGCCAAATATTGCAGGATTACTTACTCGAAAGATGAATTCTGGGAGGATTTTAACCATTCCAGGGTGCATGTAGGTTTGCCGTCGTTGTTTTTCCAGTTTATCTTTGGTTATGGCATGCCATTCATCATATTTTTCCATGATTGTATAGATAACCGGGTCGTTAAACACGGTGACATCTGTTTGTTTGAGTTCTTCTTTTGCTTCCGGAAGTATTTTTATATTGAATGCAAAAATTACTTTGTTGAATGGATCAGTTGTTGCTGCAGCTTCAGTGATATCACGTTTTGAAACGTTTCCAATTTCAGCTTTTCTGATTTTTATGCCTTTTTCCTTTGATTCTTTGATTAATGCTTCAAGACTTCCAATCGTGTCTGCTTTGATTAATAATCCTTCTTCATCGACTTGAATATCGATATGGGTTTGTTTTTTGATGTCCTCAACAATTTCTTCTTGGTTTTCATTACAAACTCTAATTGGTGCTCCTGGAATGACATCTTCAAGATTTGGTGATGAAATCTTTATTCCTGCTGCAGCTGAAACTTCTTTTACACTGCTGAATCGTTCACGGGGATCTCTGATTTCATCAAGGGGTTTTGGTTTTAACAATGCTTTAATCGTGGTTACTACTGGATCGGTTTTGGTTCCGATAGCAATAGTATCTGTATTTCGAAGAACGCCATTGTAAATAATGGTATCAATAGTGGTACCCATTCCTATTTCTTCTTTTACTTCAAGAATGGTTCCTTTGGCTGGACCGGTTTCAATGTGAAGTTGTTCTTCAAGGAATCGTTGTGCTAATCCAACAAGAGTCATCAAGAGTTCATTGATGCCTTCACCGGTTTTTGCTGAGATTGGGACGATTCCTATGGTTTTTCTGAAATCTTTGATTTTATAGTAAAGATCAGCTTGTAATCCTTCATCATATAGGTCTCCGATGAGTTGGTATAAATTTTCTTCGAAAACATTTTTTATCTTTGGTGGTTGTTGATCAATACGTTGATTAGCTAAAACATCATTTTTTTGCCATCCTGAAATAGAATCGATTTTGTTTGCAGCGATAATAAATGGTGTTTTGTATTGTTTCAATATGTTAATTGATTCGTAGGTTTGTGGTTTGAATCCTTCAGTGATATCTACAATTAATATAGCGATGTCAGCAAGGGATCCTCCTCGTGATCGAAGGGTGGTAAAGGCATGATGTCCGGGGGTGTCAATGAATAAAAGTCCAGGTAATGAAAATGATTTTTCTTTGAGTAGATTGCCACAAACATTTTTTATGGCATCAATTGGGATTTCTGTAGCGCCAATATGTTGGGTGATTGCTCCTGATTCTCGGGATGCGACAGCGGTTCCTCTAATGTAATCGAGTAATGTTGTTTTTCCGTGGTCTACATGACCTAAAACACTTACGATGGGTTGTCTGATGTATTCTTGTGGCATACCTAATCACTCGTGCTTCGGTATAAATAGTCCCTTTTTAACGTTTATTGATTCGGATGAAAAAATGTAAAAAAAAGAGATGGTGGATAATTAGGTTTTTTAATATTGGTCATCGAAAACCTGGATAGATACGTCCTCACAGGTGCCTTTTATAATCATTGGTACGAGAAAATAAGGCAAAAAAGAATTTAGCCAAAGATTATATGTTGGAAGATTACCTGAAAAGTCAACAAGATATATTGAAGATTGAGGATAAAATGTTCTTTCGCCATTGATTTTTACCATAACACATTTAGCATGATGTAGAATATAATTTTGTAAGAAGGGTCCGGTGAGCAAGTCTTTAATTGAAGGATAAAAATTCATAGTAAAGGTAATATTATTAACTGGATTAGTAATTGAATCTTGGATGTTAGACGCATAACATTGTCCAATGATGGTTATTTGATACCGATCGTTTTGTTCATTAATTCGTTCATCCTCAGTACTTATATTTTTTGCGCCAACCATCTGAAAGGATGTAATGATAATGATTATTGTAAAAAAAATTCCAAATATTTTTTTATTCAATACATAACCCCCATAAATATTTCATAGACTTAATAATAGTTAAATGGCATAAATAACTTTCGACAGGTTGTATCAAAGTACTATCTTAAATAAGATGATAATCAAAACAGACAAACAGATTTAACATAAAGAATAAAAGAAAATATGATATTAATTACTGATGATAGGCATATTTATTACTAGACCGATAGCAGAACACACGGTATCCTCCTTTGCTTTTTTGTTCTGCATATTGAGTGTTGGTGGTCCAAATATTTCCATTTGCTGCTTGTATTCGATACAACCAATTATTCATCATTTTTTGTGTTCCTCCACTTTTTTCGAGTGAATGCTGCAAAAAGAGCGTATAGTATTTATTTGGTCGATTGAGGGAGGTGAAAGTATTAAAAATGAGGTGCTAGTTTCATTTTTTAAGATTAGATCTCCTAATACTCAGGCGTTAGGAGATTGAATGGATTTATGATGATATCATGAATTGAAAGTATTATAATGTGACTTGTTATGACTGAAGAATATTATCCTTGGGGTGGTGATTTCACCTCCGTTGATCCTAATAGTTCTGTTGCTGTTGTTCTTCTTAATGTTGATTTTGTTCCTGAGGATAGTGTGGCATTGTATGGTCGGTTGAAAACAGAAAATATTGGGATTGAGAAAATCATTGCAAATGTGATTTCAAATCCTCATATTCGGTTCGTGGTGTTATGTGGTAATGATATTCGAGGTCATCGCTCAGGTAAATCTTTGTTATGCCTTCATAAGAATGGGATTAATGAGAATCATCGGGTTATTGATGCACCGGGAGCCATTCCATTTATTGAAAATCTGAATGAAGATGCAGTTGAGCGATTCCGCAAGCAAGTAAAAATAGTAGATTTGATCGGAAAAACCGATCCGAGCATATTGCAACGGGAAATTGATAAGATTATTGAAAGGGATGTTGAATCGTTTGGTGAACCATTCATTGCTATTCAGTTGAAACAATCATCTCATGAGGATTTTTCTGATAAACGAGCATTGCATTCTAAGGTTATTGTGAATTATATGGGTAAAGTTAAAAAAAGAGAGTGAATAAATCATGTTTTCGTTTACAAAGGATCAGCAAGTATTTGAATTAAAGGATATTTTTTTTGGTGGTCAACCAGGATTGCATCCCACTGTGTTGTTCGGTGGATTGTTCTTCAAAGGAGATCCTGATTTTGAACGTGCTGAAAAAGAAATACGAGGTATGCTTGAAGTATCTGAAAAGGTTGGCATTCCTGGCATTCCTGATGTGTTCATTAAAAAAGAAAAGGATGTTGAATCTATTTTATCGTTTATCAAACGAGTGCTTCCTGAAGAGTATCCATTTTCTGTTGATATCACAGATCCAGATGTAAAGATAGCGGTGTTAAAATCTTTGGATGATCATGGATTATTAAACCGGACTATCTATAATTCATTGCATGTAGGAGTAACTGATGAAGAAAAAAGTATGCTTTCAAAGCATTCTCCTGCGATGGCTATCGTGGTTGCGTTTAATCCTAAAGATAAATCTCCTGATGGAAAAGTAGAAGTTCTTGAGAATGGTGCACATTTGATAGACATGGGGTTACTTGAGTTAGCCGAAACTTGTGGTATTGATCAAGTCTTGATTGATACAGCAGCTCTAGCTCCTGGTGATTATAGTGGTGCTGCTATTGCGGCTCTTCCTGTAATTAAAGAAGAGTTTGGGCTTCCTTCTGGTTGTGCGATTCATAATGTGGTTGAGAAATCATCATGGTTAAAAGATTTTGAACGTGCTAAACCGGTTGTTGATCAGGCATCAAATGTGAATGTGCCCGTGTTTGGCGGTGATTTCTTGTTGTTTGGTCCCATTGAGTATTCATCTACGGTGTTTCCATTGATTGCGTGGGAGGATATGCTTGTTTCCGAGTATGCTGAAGGCTATTTTAATGTGACCCCGGCTTCAGGGCATCCTCGGAGGCGATTAATGAGATGAGTATAAAAAAACCAGTGTTAACGGTGATTGGTTCATATCCTTCTTCCATTAATCGATTGAAGATGATGGAATCATATTTTCAACGGTTACAATTACCGAGTTGGCAACCAGTCGTTCAACAAGCAGTGAAAAGAATGGTTGATGCAGGGGTTGTGCTTGTTTCTGATGGACAGACTCGTGATCCGTTTATGACTATTTTTACTCGTGGATTTGATGGGTGTCGGGTTCGTGAACGAACTGAAGTTGTTGATCCAATTGAGTTTGTTGAACCAGTAACCCTTTCTGATTTAGAGTTTGTTCGTTCATTTCTTCCAGATGATAGAAAATTACTTGGTCTTCTTGTTGGTCCGCATACGTTGAGTCAGTCCGTGGTTGATAATGTTTATACTGATGAAAAAGAGTTAGCATTTGCGTTTGCTGAAGCGTTACGTAAAGAATCTGAGTTGATTGAACCAGTTGTTGATATGATTAGTGTTGATGAACCATTTTATGCAAATGGATTTCCCGAGTATGCTTCTGAATTAATTGCACATGTTTTATCAAATGTGAGCTGTCCTACTCGGCTTCATGCTTGTGGAGATGTCACGAGTATCGTACCGTCATTACTTGATCTTCCGGTGGATGTGTTAAGTCATGAGTTTGCGGCTACTCCTCATCTTTTTGATGCATTTACCGAACATTTTGATAAGAGCAAAAAGATTTGTTTAGGTAGTGTTCGATCAGATCAGGATCGAATTGAATCGGTTGATGAAATCATTTCTCACATTCAACGTGGAAAAGAAGTGTTTGGTGATCATCTTTTTCAGATTGCTCCTGATTGTGGATTACGATTACTTCCCGAACCAGTTGCATTTCAAAAGTTAACTCATTTACATGATGCTATTATGGTGGTTTATGATGAATGAAGAAAAAGTAACTCCATCGGTTCCAGTGATTCATGCAAAAAAAACAAAGGAAAAAGATGTTATTCTTGATAATAAAGGTTTTTTTGTGATTGAATTAATTAATGATCAGATTCAAGTTGAGTTTTATCATAATGTAGTAAAGAATCAACGGATTGTTTCTGGAAAACTTGCTAAGATGTTTATTGGAACTTCTGCAGCAGCATTGTCTGATACTATTGCACGGCATATTTCTGATCTTCGATCTGATCATTTATTATATTTAGGTCGAGAGTTAATGCGTGCTGAACTTGCATTAAAAACAGGTGAAGACTATGAACAAGATGGATGCTGAATCTGACAATTAAAAAAAATTCTTGTTAGTGTGTGACAAGTTATCTTTGACAATTGTTATCCGTTTTTATTCGAAATCTATCTAGTATGGTAGATCGATTTGTTTACCCTACAGTGATTCAGACTTGTTTAATCACTGCTTTTCCATTTGCATGAAATTCTTTTTTTCCATTATTTGTTTTCTGATCCAAATATGAAAATTCAACAGTATCACCTTTACTAAAATCTTGTAAGTTTTTTACTTGACTATCCCAGACAGTTACAAGTTGTATTCCTTTTTTGGTTTTAAGATGGACTTTGCTCACAAATCCATAAGTTTCATCTTTTCGGAAAAATACATTAGTTGGCGAAATTGATAGAATTGTTCCAGTTATGGATAATGAATCATTCTGATGATTTTGTTTTTGTTGATGATTTTTAATTAATTCTTGATCTGCATCATTTTTTTCTTCGATGGAAAATGAACTCCATCGGCCAACATGAAGTTCAACTCCGTTTCTTCCTTGCTTTGTGTATCCATTAATGATTTTTATTTTCATATGCTGTTTGATTTCACCTTGTTCAACTCGATTGGCATCATCATTCCAAAGCACTATGGGAAGTGATCCAGAATCATCAGTGATCATCAAGTTAGCTACTTTTCCTTGTCTTCCATTTTTTCTAGTGAACACATGTAATGGTTGAATTGAAGAAATGAATCCTTGAACGGTTGCTTCTTGACCTGGGTGAACATCAGATAATTTCATGATGTTTGCTGTATTACACCCAAGTTTGTCAACGAGTAAAAAAGCAGCTGCATCTTCATCAATAAGATCACCGAAATCTTGTTTTATTTGAAGGATGTGTTCTTCAAATTCTTCTTTGGATTGTTGTTCTTCAATGAGAGTATAAAGTTCATTTTTTGTTTGCTGTTTTTTCGTCGACATAGGAGTTCACAAAAACGATTTTTTGTTTTTTTTTGATTAAAAAAACCATGAAGGCAAATACACACATCATGGTATGGTTAAGTTTTTTCAGTTGAATTTGTTGGTTTTGTTTGTTGAATGACTTTTTCAGCGAGAAACGATCGAATATCTTCTGGTTTGGTCATGTCAAGTCCGAAGTATTCTGGGAAACGTCGGGTTAAGGTGATAAGTTCAGTGTTTCGATGTTTCTTAGTATGAATCAAATGCATTTCGGAGAGTTGATCCACGTGTTCATAGATTTTATCTCCTGCCATCCGGCGTAGATTTGATTGTTTCACTGGTTGATGAAACGCAATTAATGCTAATGTACGAAGTACCGTATCCTCAATTTCAGGCTGGGTGATCATCACGGATGGTTCAGTATATTCGGTTTTCAGTTGCATCACATATTTTTTTCCAGCTTTAACGATGGCCATGGAAGTATCTTTATCATTTTCATAATCAGCCATGAGATCTTTGAGTGCTTTGCGTACTGTTTTTCTAGATAACCCTGTTGCTTCAACAAGATCATTGATACTGATGGGGTGTCCTGCAGAAAACAATACGGATTCAACCAGTTTCTTTGATTTTGTGGTCACCACAGCACCATCCTATAATTAGGTATATGGTAATGTTTTGATAAATATCTTTCCATACGGAAATTGTTTTTGATACACTCGAATCTTATTATCATATGCAAGAAATAAAACACTGATGATGGTTTTGATCAGTTCCTCACGACTAGTATCTTCACATAAATCAGTAATTAAAATCTGTGATTGATCACATTGTTTGATTTTCTCCCAGATTTCAACGATGTCTTCTTCCAAATTGTCTTCATGAGCAGTTCCTTTCATTCGTTTCCGAGAGGCATCTTTTAATCGTTTTCGTTCCTCTCTTCGTCGTTGTTCCATGATCTGATGGGTTTCAGCTTCTTTTCGTGCAAAATCAAATGCATCAAGTAGTTCGATAAGGGTTACTTTTCGTGTGCTTTCCCGGCGAACAGGTTCTTCAATGGGAGGATCTGGAACGGTCATTAACAAGTTTGTATACGTGTATTCATCATCAGCTGAAAGCCACATATCCGTTGAAAAATCATCCCAGCTGAAATCAGTTTCATCATCAAGGGCGGGTTCTTGTAAATTAATCACTAAATTATCACTTTGTAATCGAAGAATCTTCCAGGCCATATGAATAATTCGTCCAGCAGTGATCAAATCAATGTTTTCATCTTTAGCTCGTTTTAGATACATCGTTGAGAATTGTACTAGATCGATATCCCACGGATCAAAATGAGCTTGCATCACTAGTTCAAATGCTATCGCAATAGATCGATCCACAGGATCATGAATGCCAATGATGTTTCCTTGATTGGTTTGTTGAAGTAATTCAACGTATTCATTAATTCTTGCTGCATCATCAGAGTCATCAATGAGGGATTTATGAAAGAGTAAATGATTAATGACCTGGTTATCAACTGACATATCAGGTTGTGCAAGGTTCATGTTTTTTTATCCTCCAGCAATAGCTAGTTCTCCTTTTGGTCCAACTGAGTTTGGATCAACGTTTCCGATCATATCTGAAATACCTGTATCTTGCATGGTGACTCCGTATACGTGATCTGCTTCTTTAAGAGCGATTTTTCGTAATGAAACCATGATGAATTGTGAATCTAACGCATTTTGTTTTACCATTCGACTTACATTTTCAGCATTCACACCATCTAGGAACATATCTACTTCATCAAGGACGTAAAATGGACTGGGATCATATCGTTGAATCGCAAAAATAAAGGCAAGCGATGCAATACTTTTCTCACCACCAGAAAGCGCTGAAAGGAGTAATACTTTTTTTCCACGTGGCCGAGCTTTAATGGTTAATCCTGAATCAAATAAGGTATCGGGATTATCCAGTTTTAATTCAGCTTCTCCTCCTTCTGAAAGTTCAGGGTAGAGTTCTTGTAAGTTTTTATTGATTTCATGATAGACTTCATAGAATTTTTCTTCTTTTTTCTTAGTGATTTCATCAACAAGATTAATTAATTTATATCGTTGATCTTGTAAATGTTTGATATCTTCATCCAGTTTTTGTTTTCGATTTAGTTGATGTTCATATTCTTCTAATGCTCGCATGTTCACCGGTTCAAGTTCCCGCATGTTTTCTTCAACGAGTTGAATACTATGTTTTAATGAATCCACTGGTGGAAGGTTATTGGTGTCAACTTCAACATCATAGACTTCAAGTTGGTCATTGATTTCTTTTAATGCTTCTTCCAATGTAGGTAATCGATATTTCGCTCGTGAAACAAGATCATAGTATGACTCCACCCGAGTTGTGATTTTATCAAGTTGATGTTCTAAATCCACGGTTTCCTTATAGATTGTATCTCTTTTGGTGGTAAATCCTTTGATTTTATCACTCATTTGTTCTTGTACTCGTTGAAGGGTTTGGATTTGTTCGGTGAACTCTTCTCGTTTTTTTGATAGATTAGTACGATCAGTTTGATGTTGTTTGATCTCATTTTTAATTTCAGTGATTTTCTCAGATCGTTCTTGTTGTTGCTGAGTAAGGAGTTCTTTTTGTTTGGCGATACCTTTTAGATCTGCATTCAATGAAAATTTGTTATCTTTTAATTCTGCTATCGTTGTTTCAAGATCCCTAGCATGCTGAGCATCTTCTTTAGATGTTTTTGAAAGTAGTTTTTTGCCTTTTTGTTGTTTTTGTTCATCTAATGATTCAAGTGTTTCCTGAATAGTAGTTATTTTTTCAGTTAATTTATTTTTTTCTTGAGATAATGCTTCATATTCATCTTGTTTTGCTAGGAGTTGATTGCTTACTTTTTCTTTTTTTGTTTGAAATGTTTTCTTTCGAACACTGATATCTTGCAGTTCATGTTCTGTAACACTCGCTGGTTCCATACCACCAAGTTCATTTTCAATATCTGTGATTTCTTGTTTTAACTGTTGAATATGTTGTTGTAATTGTTCTTGATGTGTTAATGCATTACGAAGGTCATTACTTGCTTCATCTAGTTTCGTACGATCAGCTTCGCCAAATGCAATCTGAGTTTTTGGTTTGCTTCCTCCCTTCATCGCTCCGCTTGCTTCGATAAGGCTTCCGTTGAGATCAACGAGTCGTACACCTCCCATCATTCTTCGGGCATCTTTCAAGCTATCGACAACGATGGTATCTCCAAACACATACCAGAATGCTCCTCGGTATTCATCTTGGAAGTTGATAAGATCAATAGCAAATCCATGAGCATGTTCATCTTTAACGGTCATCAATGCTTTTCCACGGGGTTTACCCGCTATCATTTTATTTAATGGTAAAAAGGTAGCTCGACCTAGATGTCTTTTTTGTAAGTAATGAATTGCTTTTGCTGCTGCTTGGTCATCTTCTACGATGATGCTCTGCATTCGGCCGCCTGCAGCGATGGCCATTGCTGTTTTGTATGCGGAGTCAACTTGAGCAAGTTCGGCGATAGTACCATGTATTCCTTGTAATTGTTTGGTGTCTCGGGCATTAAGTATTTGGTTAACAGCTCGATTATATTTTTGATGCACTGAAGAAATCGCTTCGTATTCAGCTTCAAGTTTGGCTTTTTGTTGTTGTAACGAGCGGATCCGGTTGTCTAAATCATTGAGTTGTTCGGTGAGCTCTGCTTGTTGTTTTTTCTTTTCAAACAAGGTTTGTTCTAGTTTCTTTCGTTGTTTTCGTTGTTCGCCATGATCCTTTTTTCGTTCAGATAATTGCCATTGGATATCTTTTAATTCGAATTCATAAGTAGTTTTTGTTTCTTGCAGATCAGCTATTGTTTCATCAAGTGAATTCAGTTGTTCAGTGAGTCGTTGTAATGATAATTTCTTTTCATGAAGTGAGTTTGTCGTGTTTTCAAAGGTTTCCCGAAGTTCAGCGATTTCTTTGGAAAGATCAATTGATTGATCATCTGATTGAGCAATGCGGTCTTTTAATTCTTTATACTCTGTTTCTTTTTCTGTGATTTGTTGGCTTAACTCTTCGATTTTTTCAGTGATTTCATTATGATTCTGTTCTGTTTCAGTGAGATCAGTATTGATTTGATCTAATCGTTGTTCTTGGGTTTTTTGTTCTTCTTTTAAATCATGGATTTCATCTTTGGCATAATTGATGCGTTCAACGGTTTTGATTTCTTCTTCTCGTAGTGTGTCTAATTGTTTTTTGATGTCATTGACTTCTTCGCCGCCAACGTCAGCGATATGATTTTCGATTTCTTTGAGTTCAACTTGTTTTTCTTTTAATTGTGTTTTAATCGTGTTTGATTTTTCAGTGAGGGTTTTTTGTTCTTCTTTGTATGAATTGATTTGTTGGTTGATTTCTGCGATTTGTTGGTTGATTTCGATTTTCTTTTTTTCAGCGAGTTTAGCTTTGTTTCGTTCGAGTTTCTCTTGCAGTTCTTTATATCGGTAGGCTTCATCTCGGTCATTTTTAAGTTGTTTGAGTTGTGCTTCTATTTCTCGAAGAATTATTTGAATGCGATCCATATTGGTATCAGTTTCTTCTTTTTCGTTTTCAGCTTTTTTGATGTCGTTATCAAAATGACTGATACCTGCGATTTCATCGATTATTCGACGACGATCTACATTTCCCATTTCAATAATTGAGGTGACATCTCCTTGTTTGACAATATTATATCCATCCCCTGAAATGCGGGCATGCAAGAGGATCTCCATGAATTCAGAATAAGACGAGGATTTTTCATTAATATAATAATATGTGTAATAATTACTGGGATTATCTTTTAATGGTGCTCGTTTGATCATTCGGGTAAAAAGGACTTCACTAGTGTTAACTGGAAGCTTTCGTTGTTTATTGTCAAAGACGAGACTTACTTTGCAGTGTTTAGCTGGATTTTTTTGTTTTTTACCACCGTTAAAAATTAGATCGGTGAGCCGGTCTGCTCGCATGGTTTTGGAGCTTTTTGGGCCGAGAACAAATAAAATTGCATCTGCAATATTACTTTTTCCAGATCCATTTGGACCAGTGATTGCAGTGAATCCTGGAAAAAAGGGAACGGTTAGTTTCTTCCCAAAAGATTTAAAGTTTTCCATTCTTACTTCTTTTAGATACAGGTCCATCCCACCCGTTTATCACTTTGAGGCACTGTTTTTTGTTTTTGTGCGCACATCCCGAGTATCCTACATCTTTTGAGAGTATAAAAGAATATCGATAAATAAGGATGTAAATTTGAAATAAAAAATGAAATGACTATCAATTTTATGGTATGAGGTAAAATTTTGCTGTTTTATAAATTGTGCGGTGTTATTGAGTATCTTTGTTGATTACGTATTGTAATTTCCTGCAAGGAATCCGAAGCTGTAATGTCTTTTGGTTTCTTTTAACGGAAGTTTGGTTTGAATGGTTTTTTGTTTATGAAATTTGTTAATTTTTTGTTTCATAGCTGTTTCAATGACTAGTTTTGTCTTGTTTTTTTATTTAAATGAGTGGTGATATTTTGTCATTTTTGACATTTTGAATAAAAGTTGGTTGTATAATATGAATTTATTTTGTTTTTTTAGATGATTTTTAGGGAGTAAATCAATAAAAAAGGGATAATTTTATAATAAACTTTAAATAATAGTTCTTACAATATGGCCTTTAAAGAATGGGGAACAAAAATATTTTTTATCCATCTTTCCTCACCATCCCATCCACCCTTCCCCATTCTTACATTCTTACTACTTTTTTCAATCATCTTTGATACCATAGTATAACCATTGAAATATGGTATTATGTAGAAAATAATGGTGAAATACCGCAAAAAAAACAAAAAGTTTAAATTTTTTGAAGCCTTATGTTTACATTGGTTGTGGGGGTTGAATGATCAATGAAAGATAAGCATTTGGACCGATGGAAGGAAATTATTGAACAAACTGAGGATCTTGTTAGTGATTGGAAGGATGATAAAGAAGGATCTCCGTATTTTAATCAAATCTGCAAATCTTGGGAAAATTTTATTGAGAAACAGAAAGATGAATATGATTATCACCTAAGACGGGTCGGATCATCAACAGACAAAGATAAGAAAAGATAATCTTCTGAAATGATTTTTTTTAATGTGGAAAAAAGAATATACTTTTATTGGTGTATTCTATTTTTGATTTTAATAATAGCATAGGTTTGGAACTAATATGAATCTTAGTCAAGTGAAGGTTAGATCTGATGAATTATTTGAGTTTGTAACACAAACACTTACTCATGCAGGATTATCTGAAGAAGATGCTCGTATTACTGCAACGGTTCTTCTTACTGCGGACAGACGAGGGATTGCCTCTCATGGAGTAGCTCGTTTGAAACGGTATTTAGATGCTATTGATGATGGAGTCATTATTCCTCAAGCATCGGTTGAAATCGTGAAAGAAACACCAGTTTCTATGGTTGTAGATGGTCATGGTGGCATGGGTGCGGTTGTTGCGTATAAGACAATGCAAAAGTGTATTGAAAAAGCAAAAGAGAATTATGTGTGTTTTGCGAGTGTGCGTAATTCAAATCATTATGGGATTGCTGGGTTCTATTCGCTGATGGCTTTAGAAGAAAATCTTATTGGGTTTTCAACCACTAATTCTGCTCCTTTGGTAGTTCCAACCTTTGCAAAAGATGCAGTGATTGGAACAAATCCTATTTCTATTGGTTTTCCAGCGAAGAACTCCCCGTTTTTGTTAGATATGGCAACATCGACGGTTCCACGAGGAAAATTGGAAGTATATGCTCGGGATGAAAAAGAGATTCCGTTAGTTTGGGCTACTGATGAAAATGGAGTTCCAACAATGGATGCATCAAAAGTGTTAGAGAACGTGTTGCATCGTAAAGGTGGAGGATTATTACCATTAGGTGGAAGTGAAGAAAGAACCGGGGGACATAAAGGATATGGATTATCGGTGATGGTGGATTTGTTGACTGGTGGTTTATCTAATGGTGCGATGGCAACTGAGGTGTATGGAAATAAGAAACATCCTTCTGGTGTGTGTCATTTTTTTGGGGTGATTCATCCTGATGCGTTTTGTGGATTGGATAATATTGAAGATCAGGTGGATAGCATTGTTTCTCTGTTAAAAGAGTTATCTCCAACAAAGCATGCTGATCAGATTTTTGTTGCTGGTGAAAAAGAGTTTTTGGCAGAAAAGAAATTTGAGAAAGAAGTTGAGTTGCAGCGAAAGGTGTTTGAGACATTACAAAACATTGGTTCTGAGATTGGATTATCATTAAGAGACGTGTAAAAAGGATAGATCGGCCAATGTGTATTGTTGTTTGAACGGTAAGTTTAGAACTATTACGTGTTGATGACGTCATTGAGAATACAACTTAATTTTTGCATGAAGTCTTCATGAAACGTATAATCTTTCATGTCAAATCCCTACCCTAATTATTTATCTATTTAATATTATTTAAATATTTTCATACTTTAATTGTTAAATAATACTTTTGTTACAAATAATAAAAAAAACAATA
>CAZYLG010000025.1:0-19660 GCA_964648565.1 uncultured Thermoplasmatales archaeon | reverse complement strand
TGAGGCTGCTCTCCACCTGTTAACACTAACAAAAGATGATCCCCAATTTCTTTTCTTTCAAGATGAACCTGATGTTTACCGGTTCCCTCTATAATCATCAATATCAACTAACTCATAACTTACTTTTTCATAATTCTTTTTATCAACATGCTCTGGAATTGTGGCATCAAGACCCATTTTTGCTGTTTTTGTTTTTTCACCAGGAACATGAATACCAGATGGATCTAAGGAACTACCTGGTTGTTTTTCTTTAATCACTACATCTTTATCAGCCTGAAAACGAGTAGCAATCGCCCATTCCACCGCCAAAGGATCATAGATATCAACATCTTCACCAACAACAACCACATGTTTCAAACTACCATGACCTTTAAATGCTGCCTCAATTGCTTTTTTGGGATCATCAGGATGCTGCTTCTGTATTTGCACAATAGCATGAAGCCAACTTCCACCACCAAGCGTTACATACACATTTTTACATTGAGCGACTTTGCTTACTTCATGATAAATCGTTGGTTCCTTTGGCATACCCATCAAGGTCTTATGTTCAAACCGACCAGGAATCAATGCTTGATACATTGCATCATTTCGATGCGTGATACAATCAACAACAAACACGGGTTCTTGTCGTTCAAAATCCCGGGTTTCCGTTAAATCAACAAATGGACCCTCACGATCCACATCACGAGTAAGGCGTCCCTCTAAAACGATTTCAGAATACGCTGGAACCTCTAAATCCTTGGTCTTACACTTCACAAGTGGAGTTTTATCCAATGCATTTGCAATGCTAAACTCATCAACATCAGAAGGAGGACCTAACGAAGCAGCAACCATCACTGCAACAGAACTACCCAAACACACCGCCATTTCTAAATCACCATTAATCTTATCATATGTGGTTCGTGTTTGTCGTTTCTTAATTAATCGAGCTGTTAACTTATTTTTTCCAATTTGCATCATTCGATGATACGAAACATTTCTGCCATCATCAGGATCTTTCATGGTACATACTGAAGCTGATAAATACCGTCCTCCATCACCCTTAAGATGATGAAGAATCGGCAGTTTTGAAAGATCGGGATCGGTAATGACGTTTTCTTGACAAGGTGCTTGCTGAACAATATCTGGTTTCTTTGGATGTTTTAATGCATCCACCAGTTTAAACAAAAGGTTTTCTTTAGTAGTATCAAGTCCTTCAGCGATAATGTCTCTATTTGAAGTGATCCCTGCAAACAAGGGAAAATCATATCCTTTTATCTGATCAAAAAGCACTGGTTGTTCATCAAGTGAATAAATAATATTAGCTGCTTCAAACTCATGGGAAACAGCATTTTTGATACGAGTTAGTTTTTGATCTTGTTCAAGTTTTTTCAAAAACGAGCGTAAATCCATTTTTTAGAGCCCACCTTGGCGTTTTACACCAATACTTGTTTTCAATGTTTGAAAACCTTCTTTTTCAATGGCATTAGCAACTTCATCCTGCAGTTTCCTTCCAGGAGTCAACGCGATCATATTTCCGCCAAGTCCACCACCCGTGAGTTTTGCTCCATACGCACCATATTCTTTTGCTAATCGAACCATAAAATCAAGCTCTTTGGAAGACACCTCGATTTGTTGTAATAACTTATGATTCTCATTCATCAATTTTCCAATTTCATGTAAGTCCTCATCAATGAATGCTTGTTTTGCTAGATACGCAATATTTTCAGCTCGTTTGAATATTTCAGCATATTTATCTGGATGATCTTCCTTTCGATTTCTGACACCTGCAACAGCTGCCGTTGTATCAGCAACTTTACCAGTATTACCCATAACAATCTCAACTGGATTCAAAATATCAATTCGATCCATAACGGGATCATCTTTCTTTTCAAACCAAATAAGTCCACCAAATGTGGAAGCTGTATTATCAATCCCTGACGGAGTTCCATGATATCCTTTTTCACCCTCATAAGCAATCTGATTGATTTCTTCATCAGTTAAATTCAACTGAAAATATTCAGATAATGCCCGTGCCATAGCCACACATGATGCAGCACTAGCACCTATGCCACTAGCAGCATACAAGGTCCCAGCAAGTTCAACTTCAACGCCCTCATCAGAAAAATTCAAATTCATTTTTTCTATGATCCGCCGAACTGAATCTTGTTGCTGATCTTTTTTATCCTCCTTATATCCAGGAGTTGCATTTCGGTTATCGATAAGATGTAATCGTGGTTCTTCAAAGGATTGTGCCTTTGCTACGGTATACTTCCCAATAGCTGAAACAATCGCTGGTACTCCATAGACAACAAAGTGTTCATTGAACAAAATAGCCTTTCCAAAACCTATACCCTCTCCGTTCATGATGCATCACAAAATTTTTTGAGAAGATTTGTCTTTATCATAGTTATGTTAAACAGGTGAATAAAATGAAAGTATTTCAGATTTATGATTGTTTACCCCCTTTTTAGAATCTGATCGCGTAATTTTCTAATAGTAGTGCCTTTTTTTCGTGCTTCACGCAGTGAAACAAGAAAACCGATAAAACCAGTGAATAGATCAGTGAGAATGAATCCTAATAGCGATACAACAAAGATTTTTTCATTTGCAACGCCGAAAAGAGTTGAAAAAATAATGATTGCGGTTACTTCTCTTGTTCCAAGTCCAGCAAAAGTTATCGGGATAAACCCTGCAACATTAGCTAAGGGAAATAATAACATAAAATAAAGATAAGGAATAGGAAGATCTAATGCAAGAACCAAAATGTATTCTTGTGAAAAAATAATTATCCAGGTGAAAACACCTACAAACAAAGGATACAACAGTGCCTTGATACGAGGAAAATCTTGGTAAAACGTATCAGAAAATTGATTAAGATACGATTTGAATTTTTTAGGAATGAAATAGCGAATCATGAAATTAAAGAACCATTCTCCACGATCCCGGCGCATAAAGAACAAAAGAACCAAGATGAAAATAATCATCCATCCAGCAGCAATCATAAAAAATTCAGGATAATCACTTAACACTAGAAAAGCACCAAGAAGGATCATGATGTAAATCGAAAACGTATGAACGATTGTTTCAATCGTAGAATTAACAAATAACTTCCCATATGGTTCACCCGTATATTCTTTAAGGTGAGGAATGCGCATTAATTGACCTAAATATCCTGGAGTAATACTGCCATAAAAATAGCCAATGAGAAAAATATTCATTGAAATCCAGTAAGGCACATAGATTTTTTGTTCCTCTTGGACTAGTTTCCACGCATAATTTCGAAGAAGAATACGAGGTAAAGTAAAGGGAAGAATAAGTAGAATGTAAAGTGGATTAATAGAAAAAAAGGCTTCTTTGATTTCTGTAATGTCAAGCTGATAAATCGTATAAACAAATAAAATCAATCCAAGGATAGGTAAAAATTTTTTAATCAATGCAAATTTTTTCCGTGCCACAATTACCCTGCATCCCTTTTCTCATTAAATGGTTTTATTAATTTTTTGAAAGAAACACAAATTGAATTTACGGTTTTTCATCGAGTTTTTTTAAGCGATTAATTGCCTGTAACTCTTTTGTGGAAAGCAATGGCTTTTTCTTTGTTGCTTTTCTCACTTCTATCGGATTTTTAAATGCCTCATGTAATACCTTACCATCAAAATCTTGTGAAAGTGGAACATTCAGCATTGCTAAGATAGTAGGAACCATATCCACAATGGATGCGTTCACTTGTTTGTTTTGAACAATATTCTTACCATACATAAATAAAATACCATTTGGTCGATGGTCTCCCATCCAATCATAAAAACCAGGTTCGGAAAGAGTGGAAAGTTTATTTTTTGAAGAACGAAAGAGTTCTTTTAATCCCTCAGGAGGTTGCAAAAGTTCTTGAGCACTATATTCTTCCTTTAAATCAAAAATAATATCCAATGGATCATTCACCGCGTTTTTTCCATATACCTCTTCTTTAGTATATATTTTTTTTACGATACATTTCCCAGTTTCAGGATCTTTAACATTTCTTAAAAAATTGATAAGTTCATCTCGAATAGATTCGTAATCCTTCGGATCAACGATACCCTGTTTATATTTACCTTTGAGATTGATGCGGATGCCTCTTGAGCAAACTGAATGATACATTGCTTTTGTTTTCGAATAATCAATACCGCTCTGAGAGCTTCCAGATAAAACAAGTTTTCGACCAATATCAGATCGGACGATTTTTTGTAATGGTACAAGATGAAAAATAATTCTACTGAATCGATCAAAGAGAAGAGCAAAAAGAGTATTCATATTATGTGTAGGATTTGATGTGGTCTGCAGATATCCTTCATTATAAAGCGCATTGTTTACATAAAAATATTTTTTTGGTTTGCCAAATCCGTGATCTGAAACAAGTATGAAATTCGCTTCGGGATACTCCTTCATCATTTTACCTATATATTCATCTGCTTGTTGATAACACGAAAGAATCAAATCCTTTTTATTCCATAATAAATGTTGTGCATCATCAGTTCCTCGAAATACTACCATGGTAAAATCCCAATCATCCATTTTCATCAGATTCATGGTTACTTCTCCATGAGAAATGGTCATATCATTGATTTGAGCAGCAAGTTTTTCAGGTGCATATCGAGCAGTAAGATTTTTTGGAATATCATCAACAGCAACCTGTTCAAGCACATACGAGCCGATTTTCCCCGGCACTAATGCTTTTTTTAGTTCTTTTGGATACGTATAATCAGAATCGGGAGAGGGTGTTAACAATCCAGTTATCATTGCTCCATTAATTTTTTCAGGAGGAAACGATCCGGGAACATTGACAACAATGCTTCGTTTTCCTTCATCCGTCAGCATTTTCCAGATAGCTGGTGCCTTTCGATATCGAGAGTTAACAATATTTTTTGTACAGGTATCTGTTCGAAAAAAATCATAAATGCCATGTTTTCCTGGTTGAACACCAGTTACCATGGAAACCCATGCCGGAGCGCTATAGTATGGAGTTGTTGATCGAAGTTTTCCGTGTACCCCACCATTTTTTATTTTTGCAAAGGAGGGTAATTCTCCTTTTTCAATCCAAGGTAGGACTAAATCAAGTGTAGCTCCATCAATACCGATAAGGACTGTTTTTGTCATACCGAGAGCGCTTATCTATGCGATAGAATATTAAATTTTCTTTTAACAGATTTGAAAAATGGTATTTTTCACTTAACACTTGTTATACTGGTGAAAAGGTTTTTATTGAGTTCTTAAGTTATTCTGTGAGAAAAAAAACTTAAGAATAAGACTAAGTGGCTTACGATGAGGTAATCTCTTATGAATTTGAAAGATAAAGTGATTTTAGTTTCTGGTGCAACTGGCGGAATGGGTGAAGAACTTGTAAAATTACTCGCTCAAGAACATTGTAAACTTGCATTGTTTGCTCGTCGTGAAAATAAACTAAAAAAATTAAAGGAAACACTAGAATCAGAAACCACACAAATCACGTATAAAACCTGTGACGTTCAACATAAAGATCAGGTGAAAGCAGCAATTGATCATACATTAGATAAATATGGAAAGATCGATTTAGCGATTTTAACTGCCGGAATACTAGTGCCAAATCCAATTCAAACATTTGATAGTAGTATTATCAAACAATCAATGGATATTAATTTCATGGGTGTCGTCTATTTTACAGAACAACTTCTAAAAGTGATGAAAAAACAACAGGGTGGGACTATTGCTGCTGTATCTACTCTTCCGGATCATCGAGGTGTTCCAGGTTGGGGTGCGTATGGTGCAAGTAAAGCCGCGATTAGCTGGTTGATGGAAAGTCTCCGAGCTGAAGCTAAACAGAAATATGATATCAATGTGATTACCATCAAACCTGGTTCAGTAGAAACACCAATGATAGAGGGGTATCATCGACCAGGATCGATAACTGCAGATAAGGCTGCAAAAATCATGATAAATGGGATTAAGAAAGAAAAACGAGTGATACAATTTCCATTGACTCAGGTGTTATCAATACGAATGCAGGATTTGTTTCCACCAATTGCCTATGATATGTTACCAATAGAACAAGCCAAAGGTGCAGGATACCCAAAGGTTGAAGAAGATTAAACAATTGTTAACTGTGATGATAATGAACCCACTTTTCAATCCATTTATTTCTTTTTCATTACTTAAAAAAGCACTTATAGACCCAAACAGACTTAAGAAAAAATCAGTTGAACAAATCAACCAACATAAAAATAAAGTATTTAGAAAAATGGTCTCATATGCTTACACCGTTCCAGTATATCATGAAAAATATAAGAAAGCAGGGGTACATCCAAAGGATATCAAAACCATCGAAGATATCAAAAAACTCCCATTCATTTCAAAAGATGACTTGAAACACAATTTTGGAAAAAATATACTTCCTAAAAACTACAATCAATCTAATGCATACGCATATTGCACAGGTGGTACGACAGGAAAACCATTATGCTTATACACTGATTTTTACACCGTTGTCTCAGCTGCACTTATTCCATTAAGAGAATTACGTCTTTTAAACA
This sequence comes from uncultured Thermoplasmatales archaeon, assembly GCA_964648565.1. Lineage (GTDB taxonomy): Archaea > Thermoplasmatota > E2 > DHVEG-1 > DHVEG-1 > EX4572-165. The sequence continues at coordinate 13,136 of CAZYLG010000025.1, read as the reverse complement.
TACCCACAAAAAACCTAAGATTCGTTCACATAGGAAACTTCAATCCCAATCGAATCGATCTTCTCTCCAAACAACTCTTTGAAAAATACCTTGGATTTTTACACATCACAAAAAATCAATTAAATCTTGACGTTAGCGTGCCATTAAAAGACATCATGAAAAAAATGGATCAGTACAATCCAGATATTATTATGACCTATCCCGCAACATTTCAACATCTTTCATATCTGAAAAGAAATGGACATGGAACAAACATCAAACCAAAACTCTGTTGGACTGGAGGAGCCATGCTTGATGAATACACTCGAACCTCAGTTCAAGATGCATTTGACTGCCCATTATTAAACATTTATCCTTCTGTTGAGGCAAGTGCAGACATTGGTTTTGAATGCTATGATGGTACTTGGCATGTACACGATGATTTCTTCCATCTTGAAGCAATAGATGAACAAGAAAACCTAGTTGAAACTGGAAAAAGAGGACATATCGTACTCACTCGACTTTGGGGAAGAGGAACACCCATTATTCGATACACCGGCATGGATGATTGGGTGACACTTACCGATCCAATATCTGATTCTTGTGGACTTACCACTACTACCATCAAAGGTGGCGTGGAAGGACGGAAAAGAGCAAACATCATTCTTCCTAATGGAAATGTATTTCCACCAGGAGCTTTCTGTTTTATTACTCCAGTTCTTACCAAACTTCAAACCTTTAAAGTAAAACAATATCAGATCATTCAACAAGATCTTCATCATATTGACATTCTTCTTGTCATCGACGAGAAACTACGAAACACCGGTGCTCCTGTTGAAAAAATCAAATCAGAGATTAAACGAATATATGAGAAAAAAGTTGGAAAGGATGTTGAAATAAACATTAAAGAAGTCGATGAAATCCCTCGTGAAAAAAACGCATCAAAACCACCACCAATCGTCATCTCACATGTAAAAAGTGATAGAATATAAATATAAATCTTTGTTTCCAATACGAATCAAAAAAAATGTTACGGCCTTCTTACATCAATTAATTTCTCGGTATGACTTATGTTTGAAAACATACAACTTAAAAAAATAACAAAATTCATTCCACTTATTGGTATAGTGCTATTTTTATATATTCTCTTTGACATCGGGTATGAAAAAATAATTCAATCATTTTCATTCATACCCTGGTATTATTATATTATCGCATTAGTTGTATTCATTCCAAAACTCATGCTTGCTGGCATCAAATGGCAATACCTAAACAAGAAACAAGAGATTCATATCTCGTTTCTTACAGTAATAAAATTGTATCTACTTGGATTATTCTACGGAAGTGTTACCCCTGGTGCAATCGGTATGCATATCCGTGTTTATTACTTAAGAAAAAAATCAAAAGCACCCTTTGAAAAATGTATTGCTAACTCACTAATAGAATCAACACTTGCGCTCATTGCAGGACTCTTTCTAGCAGTTATAGGATCTGGATTAATTCTTCAATCCTATCCAGGTGTCCTTCCCATAATCATTGGTTTTTTCATCGTGTACACCCTGGCATTTACTTTTTTTATGGAACATAATCGTGGAAAAGGATTTTTTTCATTTATCATTCGACCATTTTTACCTGGAACCCACAAAGAAAACCTAGATTACATCATTTCCAGATTATACAAGGATATTCCTCGCCTAAGAGATCTTCTCCTTCCATTCACGATTGAACTAGTGATGTGGAGTATTGCGGCTACACAAGTCTACGTCTTATCTCTTGCATTTTCCCTATCAATTCCCTATGTTGAATTCATTTTGTTAAGCGTAGTATCTGTAATTATTGCAAATGTTGTTCCTATATCTGTAGGTGGGCTTGGTCTGAGAGAAGGAACCTTTGTGGTTCTTCTTTCAACATATGGTGTTTCTTTTGAGGTTGCATTTGTTTTATCCCTGGGTGGCTTTCTTGTGAAAAACCTTATTCCAGGGTTAATCGGTTTAGTTGTATCGCTTTTTGAAAAGGAATCACCCGTTGAAGCGATTCAATCTTCAGTATGATTATTTTTCTTCATACGTTCCCTTTTTAAAAAAGGAAAAATCAAGATATGCCCAGTCATTAAAATCACCAGGCCCCTGCGATCCATCTGACAAACTAAAAACCCGATATTTATAAAAATAATTCATACAACTTTGGTAGTTTCTAAACTCCCTCCAAGAATCGCTAAAAAAACGGAGGGTATCCATATTATCTATCCCTTCATATGTATCAGCTATCAATCCAAGAGTGTGACCAAGATGATGAGTGATTCCTCCAGCAATTATCTGCTGTCTTTGATACTGGGGGTATGTTTGAGCAATCCATTCAACAGATATTGCAAACGAATCCATTGCATTCCAACCAACAAATGGAAAATTCAAATCAGGACAATAATTACATAACAATCCATAATGAAAAATGTTTTTTCGAGGATTCTGCAAATCATTATTCAAAAAATATGTCCAATAAATATCTTCTAATGCCGCATAGGTTGGAATATGATCACAGGCATAGGAAATCTCTTCACCACCCCCCATAGAACCAGTATCTATGTGAAGCGTTATATTATGATCCGCATAGGAATCAATGATTTTTTGTAACCATTTTTCATCAGGTTTATTTGATTCACCATTATCACAATACATCCAATCTAATTCAAGAAATACATCTTTATGAAATGGGTTAGATCCAAATTCATCAGTATAATATTCCTGAACATTAGAAAGTCCATCTCCATCTGGATCTAACACTGAATGATTGTCTTTTAAATCAGTAGAATACCCCCATTTTTCTTCCCACCAATCAGCGACATTGTCACCATCTGAATCTACATCTTCACAAGGGATTGATGGTTCTTCATCAAATGTATGATTGTACCGTGGTGATGGAACCGGTTTTTGTATTCCAACTCGATTTAAAGGAGTTTTTTGCCAAGGATACATGATGATTTGTCCTTTCAGGAAAGAAATCTTATTTGTTTTTGATAAAAACGATTGCCATGGCCCCAATGATTGCCCCCACCAATTTTCTGTAGCAAAACATGTTGAGGAAGGATTAGTTAAAATGCTATAAATAGCATTATCAACAAGGTGGGAGCGGGTGATGATACATGAATTTCCAGATTCAATGTAGATAGCATTACGCATATTATTTCGAATAGAACAATTTGAAATGATAATCTGTTTTGATGTTTCTCGAAAAGAAATAGCAAAATGAGTGTTTTTCAAAAAATTACAGGAATCAACGACTGCGGAAGATACATTTGAGAAACTAATACCAACTCCATTATGTCGAAACAAGGTATCACTAACTTCGATATACGTGCTATCGGAAAAAAAGAAACCACCTTTATTCACACTATTATCCGTAATATTGCATTGTCGAATTTTAGCATTTGAGGAATGATCTAAAAAAATGGATAATCCATTCGCACTAAACGTAGAATGACTCATATTAATTTCATTTGAATATTGTAAAAATAATCCCATTGAATTTCGTGCGAAATCACAATTTGTTATGGTAACATGCGAAGAATGATTACTTCGAATTGCATTTCCATTATGGAAAAACCACGAATCAGAAATGGTTATATTGTTGCTATTATTCAAAAAAATTCCTGTTTTTGTGTGATGAATGACACAGTGGGAGATGCTTACATTTTGTGCTTGATCAATGCTAATACCTGCATTTGTCTTATATCCATCTGAATGAATAATCTCAAGATTTGTAATTAAAACATTTGAGGATCTTACAGAGATAACCTCTGGTTGATATCCACCATTTATTACCGGTGAACCATAGCCAATTATCTGAATGGGAAACAGGATTTCAACGGTTTCGTTATACTCTCCATCATTGATATAAATCGTATCATATGGTGCAGCAATATTCAAGGCGTGAGAAATATTCTTGAAAGGGTGCCGAGAAGAACCGTTCCAGGGACCTTGATTATTATAATGATCAACATAAATCTGATTTACTTGTTCATTTTGAATGAGTTTTGCTGAAGATGATGCAATAAACGTTTGATTATTTGAAAAATTCGGGGCAATCATAAGAAGGATAAAGATGATAACCACAAACCACGTTTGCTTCTTCAGGATAACATAAATCATAAACAATAACTATTATTACCATCCACATTATAAAAATATATCCTGAAAAAATAGCTTGTAACCATGATATGTTAAGGTGATAATCATAGATAAAGGTCAACTTAGAGAACAGATGCGTAAACAACGATTAAACAATCCAAAAGGATTTATCTATAAAAATAGTGAAAAAATCTCTGAAAATCTTAATAGGATCGAAGAGTTTCAAACTGCTTCTCACCTCCTTTTTTACGTTTCATACAATGGAGAAGTTCATACTCATAACATTATAAAAAAAGCATTATCATTAAAGAAAAAAGTGTATGTTCCCATTTCAGAAACAAAAAACCATACGCTAACCATCTCAAAACTTCATCAGTTCAGTGATCTTAAACCAGGTACCTATGGAATTCTTGAACCAAAAAAAGAAAAAATACAACGTACGTCAATTGATGAAATCGACATGGTTTTGGTCCCCGGAGTTGCATTTGACCGATGTGGTCGCAGGCTTGGTCAAGGTGGAGGATATTATGATTGGTTCCTATCGCAAACCGATATCATTTCAATAGGTTTATCTTTTGAATTCCAACTCGTCAAAAAAATACCTGTTGAATCACATGATCAATCGGTTGATTTCATCGTCACTGAAAAACAAGTGATACGATGTACCGATGATTAAGTAACGATTTCTTCTAAACGATTGGTTTCAACTGCTTTTTTGATTTCCATAGCGATTCGTTCACCATAACTAATAGAATCACCATACAAGTATCCAGAATGTGGCGTGAAACGAGTGAGTGGACTACCGGGGATTCGCATGGAAACATCAAAAACGACCATTTCTTCTTTTCCACGATCCGATGCAATCGCGCCCTGTAAGGCAAACGGTCCAATGATTCCCGGTGGAACCTCTTTTTTAGTAGTTGCTACGAATTGTTCCCCGAGATTGAAGATCTTTTCAATGATTGATTCCTTAGTGGTCGCAGCGATATGACCAGTCTCTATCATTTTTGGTTTTAAATATTTCAATACTTCAAGTTGTTCATTAGCAGGTAAGCGAAGTAATCCATCAAGATTTGTTTGCCGACGAGTATCTGTTCCCATGATCTCTAGTTCATCATCAATCATACTATAAAAATAATTAAAATTAACTTGAGCACCAACCACATATTCTTCTATTACCGCATCATCCAATGCTGATTGAGTAATCATTTTTTTATCAAGAAGTTCCTCAGATTTCTTTTTGTAATCCTCATAATTAGATGCATAAAAGAATGCTCGTTCATATCCTCTAATTGCTTCATTTACCTTAACGATAACTAAGCGATCGATATTTTCAGGTTTTTTAAAGATATATGGATACCTTATTCCTGCTTTTTTTAAAAGATAATACTGATTTTTAGGTACATCTCTTTCTTCAAGTTTTACCATTTCTCGAGTTCCATAAATGGGAACGTTGAATTTGTTTTCAATATCTTCAAAATCAAAGTATACCCAAAAATAACGGTTATGAATGAAAATCGTGTTTTTATCCCGTAATATTTCTTGAATATCAGGTCGAGTAACATCAGCAAATTTGTCTAATACAATAGTTTCATCAATACAACCGCGGCCATCTTCACGAGTTTTGTAATATTTCTTATATGTTTTTTCACGTCCTTTTTGACAAACAGCTAATGTTTTAAATCCATGTTTTTTAGCACCTCGACATACATCAAGTCCGGAGTGGCCTCCAAGAACACCGATTGTAATATTATCTGCATCATATGATCGCACAATATTTTGAATAGTTTTTCGTTCAATCATGATTAATCACTCTTTATTTGATTTTTCATCAGTATGATATTATTTCTCATTAATTCGTTAAGCAAGCTGATGAGATACTTATTTGAATCGAGGCCTTTTTGAAAGTAATCGTGGTAACGGCAATGGTTCAGTTGGAAATCCTTTTCCATATGAATCAATGATTCCTGCAAGTTCTTCTAAGGAATATATCTTATCATTATCCCCCAGTTCATCTGAGCGAAACCGAGGTTTAAATCGACCAGCGGTTTTTTCTTTTTCTCCAACGACGATGATAAGTGGAATCCATTCTTTTTCAGCATCTCGAATACGACGACCAACACTTTCATCCCGATCATCAATATCAGCTCGAATCAACTCCAATGATGAATGATTCTGTAATTCTGCGATATATGCTTCACAGTCCGGAATGAATTCATCACCAAGAGGAATAAATCGAATTTGTGTTGGAGAAAGCCAAAGTGGAAGCATTGCTTTTTTTCCTTTGCTCATTCGGATCGCTTCTTTTTCCAATAATGCATAAATCACTCGTTCAATCGCTCCAGAAGGACTACAATGAAGGATAAGCGGATGACGTTGTTCACCATCTGCATCAGTAAATTGAATGTCGTATCGTTCTCCATTTTCGATATCGATTTGATCAGTACTCAACGCAGATGCTTTATCTGATTTATCCACAAAATTAAATTCGAATTTCAATACAAAATAAAAGATTCGTTCATCCCAGAGTTCAACAAGAATTGGTTGTCCAATTTTTTTAACTAAATCCACAATGAATTCTTTATTTTCATTATAAAAATCCTTAGTTGTTCGAAGAGCCATTTCTATATCATTGGTATCTAACCCGATATCCTGTAACACACTTAAACTAAGATTGAATCGAATCTTGAACTCATCCATTGCCATATCCATGTCTGAAACCATTGCATGTACATCAGGCATAGTAAATGCCCTAAGTCTTCGTAGGCCAGTGAGTTCTCCAGATTGTTCCCGCCTAAATGAATACTTGGTCATCTCATAAAGTTTCAAAGGAAGATCTTTATAGCTGATCGTTGCATCATGAGCCATTAAAAATTGACCGAAACAAGCAGCGAAACGAAGGAAGAAATTTCGTTTATCACTTTCGATTTGGTATTGCCGTGCGGGAAATCGTTGTAAATATTTTGAAAGTGTTGGATGCTGCATATCATACATGATTGGTGTCTCAACTTCAAGCCCCCCATAATCAACGACTCTACGGGTCACATATTGTTCCAGTGATTTTTTAATAAATCGTCCCTTTGGATAATAACGCATGTTTCCTGCATCTGATGCCGGTTCATAATCTGCAATCTCTAATTTTTTCATCAGTTTTACATGAGCTGGTTCTTGTTTGACCGCTCTTGATTTTTCTTTTTCGTAAACTGAGAATTTTCGAAGGTTATCATGATTTTTAAAATCAAATTCATCAATAGTATGAAGCGTTCCATCCTCAGTGAGGATATGCCAATAAGAACTCAGTTTTCGCTCTTTTTTCAAGGATTCAGACTCATCATCTTTTTTACCCGGAGTGATAGTTTTAGAAAGTTCTGAAAGAGGATGGCCTTTACACGAAATTTTAAATGCCTTGTACCATCCAAATGGAGATCGTTTAACATTGAAATCCTTTTGTTTGAGTTCATATTCAAGTTCAACAAGCATGTTTTGTGCTTGTTTTGGACTTGCAAGATCTGAAGATAGATGAGCATATGGGTAGAGCATGATATTTTTAACTTTGAGTTGATCTGCTGTTTTCGTAATTTCTATTATCGCGTTTTTAATTGCTTGATCTGAAGATTCTGAATCGGTTTTTTCAATGGCCGTAAAAACAGTTAATGCTTCATCAAAACGATCTGTTTTTTTCTTGATTTCTTCAGGTGTTTTGATGGCTTTATTTTTTACTTCATATTCGATGTAATCACTATGAATGAGTAATAATTTCATTTCATCAAGTCCTTTTGAATGGTCTAAATTATCTTTTTATTCTTAAAGATAATGATTGCTTGTCGATGCTGACAAAAAAAGATTTCTCTCATAAGTATTTATGGGGGAGGCGGCGGAGGTGTTTAACACCGAAATTAAAAAAAAATGTATGAACTTACTAGCGATCCCATCTCTCCGCCTAGCAGTTGAAATGTGAAGTGTATTATAAGTATGTTTCGAAATAATGAGGTCTTGTCGATTGAATGTTATATTAATATTGATGTTTATTTTATTTAAATCTTTTAAATACTATCACAAAATATAAATAGTTAACACCTGTTAATTTCTAATTGGTAAACAAATGAAAAAAACAAAGAACCTAATGATGTGGGCCTTAATTTTTCTTATCGCGTTTATTATTAATAGCCACCTATTCATCCCAATCACTGCCCAATCAGAAAACGAAAATAAAACAATCATTCAGAACAATTTTCAGAACATAAAACAACAAATTTTATCTATGGATAACAATCCACCAAATCCTCCAGAAATCACAGGACCCACCTCAGGAAAAATAAAGGAAGAGCAAAAATACACCTTTGTACTCACTGATCCCGATCAAGATTTACTATTCAACCTTGAAATAAAATGGGGAGATGGGACAGAATCCCTTGATTGCGGCTGTGGAAAATCATGGGAAAATGGAACGGAAGTCACCGTTTACCATCAGTGGAAAGATGAAGGAACGTACAATATCACTGCTAGAATACAAGACTCAAATGGCCTCTGGAGCGAATGGTCAAATCCTTTAATGGTCACCATGCCAATCTCCCACCAACCCACGCAACAACAAACGAATGAATACATTGATATATCCGCTCAGGAAGCATGGGAATTAATGAATAACACAGAAGATGGAAGACAAATACCAATTGATACCAGAAGACTAGATGAATATGTCAACGAAAGAATAGTAACGCCACATCCTAAAGATTGGCCACGCTGGTTCCCATACGAACTACAAAGTGACGGTCCAGGACCCATAAAAAACGAAGGAATCCTTTTGGAGTTATTCATTTCACATTACAATGATAAAGAAATCATCATTTACTGTAGAACCGGCAGAAGAACAGGTCTTGCTGCCCAACTATTGATAGACAACGGATTCCAAGGTAAACTCTACAATATGAAAGATGGTATCACAGAATGGGAAGCCGAAGGACTTCCAACTACGTTAAAAATATAAAAATTCAAATGAAAAAAAGATTAAAAGGAAAGAAAAAAGAATCGTGTTTACAACAATTTCTTATACGCATCAGCATCAAGTAAGTCGTCTACTTCTTCTTTCTTGGAAAGCTCAATCTCAACTAACCATCCATCATCATATGGATCCTCATTAATGATCTCTGGTGTATCCTCAAGGCTCTCATTTACCTTTTTAACAGTTCCACTAACCGGAGCATAAATCTCAGAAACAGATTTAACCGATTCGACCACACAAAGCTCATCGCCTTTGGAAATCTTCTTTCCAACTTCAGGAAGTTCTGCAAAAACAATGTCTGTAAGTTCTGATTGAGCATGATCTGTAATTCCAACGATAGCAGTTTTTCCTTTCACATCAACCCATTCGTGAGTCTCAGTATATTTTAAATCATCTCGTACTTCATCCGACATAGATATCAAACCTTGTATTTACCCACTTATTTTAAATCTTTCTTTACTGCGTTTTTGCCCAATCTTGTTTTACAAAAGGAGGTTTAACCACTTCTGCTTCAGAAGGTTTACCTCGAATCATAATATCAACCTTATCTTCAAGAGAAACAACACCTGGATCAATATAGGCCATAGCAATACCTGTTTTCAAACAAGGAGACATACTTCCACTAGAAACCACACCAATCTGTTTTCCATCTTGTTTAACCTTCATGCCATTCCTTGGAATCCCTCGACCAGTACACTGTAAACAAGTCAATCGTTGATAGTCCCCTTTTTCTTTTTGTTTGAGTAATGCTTCTTTTCCAATGAAATCATGATCCCAATGCATCGCCCAGGAAAGATTTGCTTCTAACGGGGTGCGTCCTCCTTCAAATTCATTTCCAGCAAGCAAAAAACATTTCTCTAATCGAAGGGTATCACGAGCACCAAGACCGATTGGTTTGATATCAACTTCTTTTCCAACATTCATGATTTCTTCAAAAATTGTTCGTGCATCTTCAGCTGGATTTACTTGTAATTCAAATCCAAGCTCACCAGTATAACCCGTGTGAGAAAGAATACATTTTTTCCCAGCAACAGTTGCATGAGTACAAGCAAAAAAACCAACCTTTGAAAGATCAACATCAGTAACCTTTTGAAGAACCTGTTGAGACAAAGGTCCCTGCACTGCAATAATTGCATACTCACGAGAAACATTTTCAACCTTAGCATCAAAACCAAATGAGTCAACTTGTTTGTTCAACCAATCAGTTACCAGTTCAGCCATTCCTGCATTTGGAATAATCATATATTTATCATCAATATGCATGAAAATAGTATCATCAATAACTGTTCCATCTTCTCGAGTTAACGCCGTATATTGGCTTTTTCCACTTCCAAAACGAGATGCATCCTCAATGGTTGTTTTTGATAATAATGCTGCAGCATCTTTTCCAGAGATCCACACATTGCTCATATGTGAAACATCAAAAATACCAACGCCTTTTCGAACACACAGATGTTCATCTTTAATTGAAGAGAACTGAACAGGCATGGTAAACCCAGCAAATTCAGTAAATGTAGCACCTAATCCTTCATGTAAATCATGTAATGGTGATGTTATTCCCATACGTATTACCTCATGGATGAATCGGCAGGGTCTAATTTAACATTTCGACAAAACCTTTATCCAACCAATTGTTTACCACTTTGAAAATGGTACTAAAAAACAATGATCAACTCATTCGGAAGAAAAATAAACTCTTTACTAAAAATCCCAAGCAATGTAACGGTATTAGTATCTATGGAGAGCACCTAAAAACCATCAATGAAGATCAATACAGATCCTGGAATCCATATCGAAGTAAACTTGCTGCAGCATTGCTTAAAAAAAAATTTACGTTGTCTTTACCTGAAGATTCGACGGTTTTATATCTTGGGGCGGCAACTGGCACAACTGTTTCTCATCTATCAGATCTATTGCCAGAGGGTACGATTTATGCTGTTGAGCATTCCCCTATCAGTATGAAAAAATTATTAAGTGTTGTAGAACCACGGAAGAACATCATTCCTTTATATGAAGATGCGAATCATCCAGATAGATATTATTCAATTGTTCCACAAGTAGATCTTTTATATCAAGATATTTCCCAACGGAATCAAGCAGATATATTCATTAGAAATATGAACACGTATCTTAAAGCAGGAGGCATAGGAATTATCATGGTAAAAGCAAGAAGCATCGATGTGTCCCTTCCTCCAAAAAAAGCATATCGTATCGTGGAACATGAACTCAACGATCAAGATATTGATATCACTCAATCATTTTCATTGTCCCCTTTTGAAAAAGATCACGCGGCATTTGTAGTGCAAAAACAAGGCTAATCCGTTAGATTTCTATGAAACGAAGAACTGTTGAAATTGGATTGTTAAAATTCATTGTTCCATTCATTATCGGCCTAGCTACGGTTTATACTGTTGGAATGTTGCTTCCAGCTAATTCCACTTATAAATATTGGGCTCTTGTCGCTGCTTATTTCTTTCCTCCTTTTGGAAAAGAAACTATCATTCCAATTGGGGTTTATGGTGGAGAGATATCAGTTCCATTCAGTAGTGAAATCGCAGTTATTAATCCAATTAATCCATTAATCATGGCACTTTCTATTGCATTCGTCGACATTATTGTTGCCTTGTTTTTGATGTGGAATTATGATTTTGCCAAACAGGTTCCATTAGTTGGAAGATTTATGAAAAAAGTTGAAAGCATTGGGCAGAAATCATCAAGTAAATACGCTTGGATTACCCCGCTTCGTTTTATAGGAATCGTGTTATTTGTGATGGTTCCATTTCAAGGATCCGGAGGATTAGTTGGTTCAATAGTCGGTCGACTTATTGGGATGAAACCAATGAACACCTTTCTTGCTATAACCGTTGGAGCAATCATTGGTTGTTCATTTATTGCCTTTTTTTCAGATATTGTCTTTTCAGTATTCTTTCAGAATTTCTTACTTGGTGTCATGATTCTTATCATACTCGTTGTTATTGGAATCATGATTGCTATGTACAAAAGAAATAAAAATAAAAAGGAAAAAAATAATAAAACAAAAGATTAGCAGATATCTACATTGATTTCTTTGAGCATACAATTGATAATGTAATCTGGTGCTTCTCTAAGTAAACTTCTGAAATGTGATGGTGGGATAACATCTGATTTGCTTAGTTGTTTAGCCCGATTCATATGTCTTTTGATTTCTTCAAGATAAAGTTCTTTGATTTCTGCAGAATGTTTTGAAAGTTTCTTTTGGATTGCTTTGATCCGAAGGGAATTATTACTTATTTTCCTATTTTCAAGACGGGTGAGAAGTGGAATGATAACGCTATCAATCATTTCTCCATTTTCCAAATCTACTAAATCATCAGCTAATTGATAAGCTAAGCCGATTTCACGACCGTAATCAGCTAACACATCAAGTATTTCACCTGTTGCTTCTGCTTCAATTGCACCAAATTTACAGGCGGAAGAAAACAAAGATGCAGTTTTCATATTAATGATTTTGAAGTATTCCTTAAAAATCTTTGATTTAGAAGAAAAACCATTTCCATTATTTCCATTTTCCTCAGATTCAGAAGCATTATACTCTACTTCTTCCAGTTCACCATTGAGCACTTCATCCCAGGTATCAACATAGAGTTTTGCAATTTTATCTCCATGACTAAGTGCAATGTTAAATCCAATGGAAAGCATTCGATGACCCACAAGTAATGCTTTTGGAACTCCTTCTTGAACATGAAATGCAGTTCTTCCACGTCTTGTTTTATCTCCATCGATGATATCATCATGAACTAAAGAAGCAGTATGGGCTAATTCAATCGCAACAGATCCTTCAACTGATCGTTGATATTGATATGGTGTTTCTTTACCCCCCGTGCATACTTTAAAACAAAGTTGTTGGACCATTGGGCGGAGTCGTTTTCCAGATTGAAGAATTGAAACAATTTGTTTATCCTTTATAGAAGATGTAATTTTCTTTTCAACATCTACCTTTGTGATATCAAAAAAGTCTACGAGTGTTACTGTTGAGTCAATGTTATTTGTCA
>CAZYLG010000024.1:0-19722 GCA_964648565.1 uncultured Thermoplasmatales archaeon | reverse complement strand
TGAATGAACATCAGAAACGAGAAAAAATCAAGGAATGGAAGAATAATAAAAAAGCTGCCAGATTATTTGAAATGCTGGCGGATCAAATCAATAAAACCATTGATGAATGCTGGGATGAATTTGGAAGTGAGCTTGTCCAACAATATGGATCACTTTATACTGCTTTTGAAGAAGCCGCTTATGATCCAGAACTCCTAGAAAATGATGGTTTCTCCGGATACTGGGTCCCGGAATTAAATCAAATCGCAAAAGATAATATTGCCATTCAATTCGTTGACATCAAAGGATACCTTGATATCAAATCATTTGAACCAGATGGAGTCAACCATATTCGGAATGCATTACATTCTGGTGAGGAAACTGAATATGATGATGTAAACATTGAAATTCATTATATTGGTGCACCACATTATTCAATAATCATTGAAGCTCCAGACTATAAGATTGCTGAAGAGGAATTGAAAAAAGCAGTTGATCGAGTTGAACATGTTATTACTTCTCATAACGGGGAGATGACATTTCAACGGAAGTTAGATGAATAACATTTTTAATTGATGATGCATGTATTATTGCAAATATTGTGAAGAATATACATTACAGTTAACATGTCCACGGTGTGGTACTAAAACTGTGCAGCGTAAACCTCCACGGTTTTCACCACAGGATCCATATGGATCATATCGTCGGAAACTTAAAAAAGAGCAAAAAAAGGTGTAAAAAGATCTATGGACTTTGTATCAGTTAAAAAAAAGGGGAAGATGCCGAAACTAAATAATCCATTACTTATCGAAGGATTACCCGGTATTGGAAATGTTGGAAAACTTGCTGTGGAACATTTAATTGATACTATTGAGGCGAAAAAATTTGCTGAAATTTACAGTAAAGATTTTCCACCACAAGTATTCATTAATCCAGATGGAACTATTGAACTTGTGAAAAATGAATTTTATTATTGGAAAGCTGAAAAGGAAAACCAACGTGATTTGATCTTGTTAACGGGTGATTATCAAGGGCTTTCTTCTCGAGGTCAATATGAACTTGTTGAACAAGTTCTTAATGTTTGTGAAGAACTCGGTGTGAAAGAATTATACACTCTTGGCGGCTATGGATTAGGTCATGACATCTCCAAACCAAAAGTACTTTGTGCAACGACACATAAAACACTGGTCAAAGAAATGAAAAAACATGGCGCGGTGTTTAAAAAGAATGAACCTGGTGGTGGTATTGTTGGTGCGAGTGGATTGTTGTTAGGTCTTGGAAAACTTCGGAAGTTGAAAGGCATCTGCTTTATGGGAGAAACACCAGGATATCTAGTGGATCCTAAAAGTGCAAAAGCAGTGCTTAAGATTTTAATGAGTATCACAAATATCAAAGTCGATCTTTCCGCGCTTGAAGATAAAGCTAAGGAAATTGAACAAATCGCTCAGCAATTAAAAGAAATGGAATCAGGCAGTGGAGAGAAATCTGAGGATTTAAAATACATTGGATAGACCAATTTTTTCTTTATTCCTTTTTTATTCTTCAACATGTATGCCATACGTCTTTTCAGGATTTTCTTTATGAATCTTGTATAAATCTTCCTCTGTAGCAAGTTCTTTTTCCAATAATTCATGTGTTCGTCGAGGAACTGTTTTTGGACCAAGTACTGCTCCAGGTCTTTTTGGATCATCAATGTAATCGGTCTCCATAAAAAAACGAGTTCCTTTTTTGATTGCTTTTCTAATATTTTTTTTACTTGCTAGAACTGATGGCATTAACCCATAGTTTTCTTCGTAAAGAATGAGCGGAGGAGCGAAATGTTTGACGATTTTGTCTGCAGGTAATCCTGCTTTTTTTCCTAGTTCCATGAGTTCTTTGCATTGATCTGGTGTTGTTGTTTCAGTATGTAAAACGATTGGAACATGCGCTTTGTTTGCTTGTTTCATTCCATAAAATAAGATTTCATTACTTTCATCAAGGATTTCTTTGTCAACAGGAAAATGAGGTCTGCCAATTTCTCCGATGCCAATACTTTTTCCTTCTTCACAAAACCGTGCTGCAATCTCCATTCCCTTTTTCATCAAATCCATTGCTTGTTCTATCTTAAAGACTTCTTTTAATCGAAGGTAATCAACTGGATATGGTCCAACTGTTGTGTAAACAGTGACATTCACGTGCTGTTGTATTTCTTGAGCCATGTCAATGGTTTCTTGAAAAACGTTTTCATAGGTTTTTTCTTTGATAACTTGGTTAACGTTTGGGTATTGACAAAGGATAAAATGGGTGCCTCCAGCTCGTTTGAATTCTTTCACTGCTTCAATGTATTTTCCGTCTCGGCGTAAATGTAAATGGTTATCAAAAATGATCATATTAAAATCCCAGAGATATCATTTCTTCACTATTAGAAAAGCGATTATAGAATAAATCATTTACCTTAAGTTTTTTTTCCAAATCATATCAATCAGTTCTACTATTAATGGATAGTTAAAAAAAGTATTTAAAAGAAGTAAAGAGGTTTAAAACCTATAATGGTTTTTCCTACTAAAAAAATAAGAAAACGTTCGTTCTTCTTTCGGTTCTTTTCCAGTAATCATTTCAATGATACCTTGGGCAAGAATCCATCCAAAATATCCCATGAAAAACGTGAAAAAACCAGTGATACTATACCCAACAATTGCTTGTAAATAAGATTGACCACCAGTTACAAACAATAGAATAATACCTACAATGATAAACAAAAAGATCAACAGAAAAATCCAGCGAAGAGCATAAATGGTTACTTTCATGGTCTTAAATGGTATTTCCTCTAATGAAATATTTTGATTAAACATTTGCGAAAGTGACGTCTGATTTGGATTAAATTTTTTTCGTTGCACCGTATTTTTTCCTCCTAAAAAACTCAAAGATGATTGAGCAATGAAGAGTGATCCCATAATGGTAATGGAAAAAAGGTTTTAAATACATATTTCGCAGTCGAATATGTAGGTGCAAACTTACAAGATAATAAATCTAGGTATCAAGTGTTTTTTTTTAGCACTTAACTATCAGCAATGATACTGATCACATCACCATCTTTAAGTTCATGATCTGCACCAATCACTCGTTGCGTTCGGGCATCAATTGCTCTGATGAAATTATCACCAATATCTGAATGAACCTTATATGCAAGATCCTTAGCTGTGCTTCCTTTTGGTATTAAAAAAGCATCAGGTAGCACGCGTTTTTCCTTATCTGTTAAATGATGTTCATCTTCAACGGGATAGACCACGATTAAATCAAGCATGGCAACGGATTCTTCAATACATCGATAAATCCCTGTAGATCCATACACATCAAGAACATGCTTCTGAATGTATTCAAGGGCATGTAATTGTTTTTCACTTAATGCCGTACGATCATGAATTGTAAACTTATTATCACCGGGAGTATACTCAATAAGATTATGCTGTGCTGCATTACTTAATGCTAGTTCGGCTTCAGCACTCGTTGGAATAACACGATATCCTCGTTTTTTAATTTCTTCAATAGTACCATCCAATGATTTATCGGTAACATCAACTTTGTTAAACGCAATCAACATTGGTTTGCTTCGTTTCCTAATGTAATCTGCGAGTAAGTATAAATCTTCATCAGACCAACTTGACGGTTTATCTGTGTTAATATTGATCTTACGAATCGCGGATTGAATATGAGACTCCTTTACACCAAGACCGGTGAGCTGATCAGCAAGTAATCGCTCAACTTTTTCTCCTTCAAGCTGTGCTTTTCGAGCAATGTTCTCCCAGCTTTTCTTAATGATTCCTTTCAACCAATAATTGATTTCCTTTTCTAAAAAATCAATATCATTTAATGGATCATAACTACCTGGTTTACACGGGTTTCCTTCGGAATCCGTGCTTCCTGATGCATCTACGATATGAATCAATGCATGTGCTTGTCTGAGTTCATCAAGAAACTTATTTCCCAAACCCCTGCCTTTAAAAGCATCAGGAACAAGTCCTGCCACATCAAGTGCTTCAATGGGTACATACCGAGTACCATCGATACATTTTGAATTATGAGGTGTACAAGTTATCTTAAAATCAGTATGAGGACATGGTTTTCGAACATACATCACTCCATGATTTGCATCAATGGTAGTAAATGGATAATTTGCTATTTCAGCATGCGCTTCAGTTGCTGCATTGAAAAACGTTGATTTTCCCACATTTGGTTTTCCAACAATGCCAATCATCATACTCATGATGAGGTCTCCTCTGATTCCGTTAATGGTTCAAGGATTTCTAAATCTTCTTCGAACCGACGAATTTTTTCATCCGCTTCATAATCATATGGAGTAATAAACGTCATTCCTCTAGATGCATAACACGTTCCTTGAATCACCGCAGTTTTTGCTAAATGCAGTTTCACCCCATCCACATCACCAGTAACCTCAGTATACTCATCAAGCTTAATCACATCACCAGCTTGAATTGATCCTTTCACCGTATTATGCTTTCCACAAAACGCATTTCCACCAGCAGCAATATTACCATTAAACACCGTATCATCACCAAGCACCACGTTTCCTTTCACTTCAACTGATCCCTGGATCCAAGCTTGTTTTCCAACTCGTAAATTACCATCAGTTTTTGAATTCTTACCAATCATTGCATTACTTGGAACAAATAAAAATACTTCAGAAATAGGGATCGGTTCACCATCATGTTCCTCAAGTTCCTCTAAAATTCGTTCGATTTCTTCACTATGCCCCATTTTTAATAATTGCATCAAATAAATGAAAATATAAAGGACCATCGGAATTGGACTACGAATGTTAATCCATCCTTTCGCTTCAAATCCTTCTTTCACATCAACACTGTCACCAACATCAAGATCACCAGTTACGGAAAGTTTTCCGTCAACAGTCACTTTTTCTCCAAGATACACGTTTTGATCACTGTTCACATTTCCTCGAATACGTGTAAAGATATCCATGCGAATATCACCGGTGGCAAACAGATTGCCATCAATAATGACATGTTCTCCAACGAAAATTCTTCCATCTGTTTTTATTCCATATTGGACCAGGCAACGATCGCCAATGATTACATCACCAGTGGTTTGAATGCAGTCTTCATCAATTGTTGTCCCATCCGGAATGACAAGTGTTTGACGGTCAAAAACCATATGCTACTCAGGTATTCATTAAGTTGTTATAAAACCACCGGCTGCAACGTTAAAAAATATGAAAAAAATGTAGTAAATAAAAAGAAAAAATGACTGATAAAAAATATTTTTTATTCAGTCAACCAAGTTTCATCAATACGAGTATAACTAGAAAGTTCTTCTTTTGAAAACCATAAATTGATTTCAAACTCAGCAGTATCCATTCCATCAGATCCATGCACTATATTTCTACCGATGAACTGACCAAAATCCCCACGAATGGTTCCCGGTGCAGCTTCACTTGGATTGGTTTTCCCCATCATCTTTCTAACGATTTCAATTGCGTTTTCACCTTCAAGAACCATGGCAACAACGGGTGAAGAAGTAATGTATTTGACCGTAGGTTCAAAAAATGGTTTTCCTTTGTGCACACCATAATGTTTTTCAGCTAAATCCTTACTCACCGAAACAAGTTTCATAGCAACAAGTTTAATTCCTTTTCGTTCAAAACGATTAATAATATTACCAACTAATCCTCTTTGTACTCCATCTGGTTTAATCATCACAAAAGTTTGTTCTTTAGCCATATTTACAATTCACCTTGGTTAATCACTAGTACACTTGAGAAAAGGATAGAATCACGGTATAAAGAGATTGTGCTGAACCATATTCAAACAATAGATTGCCCAAGCATATACAACGCAAAACTTGCCACATTAAAAAGAACATGAGCAATGATTGCAGCAGTAAGATTCTTTGTTTTTATTACTAACACGGCAAGAACAGCTCCAGCAATACCAGTTAATAATGCTGGATACAAGTTACCTGTAGTTAGATGAGCTAATCCAAAAAGAACAGCAGTGACACCAATAGCTATGGGTGCTGAACTTATTTTTTCTAGTTTTTCAAGTAAAAAACCACGATAAAACAATTCTTCAGCAACCGGCTGAATCGAAATAAGAATAAGCATTGCGGGAATGGAAAATAATTGTTCAATGTCCTGAATGTTTCCTGCATTTTCAAGATCAAAACCTAGAAACGTAAGAATAATACCAATACCAATGATGATTCCTAACATGACCGCAGCCGTTAGAACACCATACAAAAATGCCATATCAATTCGTTCTTTTTTTAATCGAATGGCATCAATCATTTGGGAAAGTGAAAACTTATTCACCATTTTATACCAAACAAAGGGAACAATCACAAACAGGATCAAAACCAATGTTAACTGTAACAGTAATGCAAAAATTTCAAAAACTATTTTAAAACTATCCGGAAACTCATTCAACTGAGCTGTGGTACTTGCAACATCTCCAAACATCCCAAAATATGTGAAAATCGGCACAGCAACAAACATCAAAAAACTCAACAAGAGAAGGAATAACGCAATGAGATGCGTTGGATTTTTAAAATCAAAGTCCATGAAACAAGGATATTAACGCTTGTTTGATAAAAGTTTTTATATAGCATTGCTTGATACCTGAAAAGCAACAAAAACAGATTCGGGCCCGTGGGGTAGCTTGGCCCATCCTCGTAGCTTTGGGAGCTATGCACCCCGATTCAAATTCGGGCGGGCCCATTTCTTTTTATTGGAATTATTTTTGATTGAGAACCTAACTTTTTGATAAATCAATACTAGAACTTAATTTATCATAATATTTTTATATGTAATTTTACATCTATTTAGAAAGTAACTATCCTTTTTTGTTGGGAGAGTGAGAGGAAATGATGAATGAAAATATAGCATTGAAATTAATAGCGGTAATTACTGTTGCAATAGTTCTTTTCGCTGGTTTAATAGTTGTTTTTACGGGAGAGGAAAAGAAAAAAGACAAAGAAAAAAAAGAAGAAATTGTTGTTGATGATCGTATCAATCCTCTTATTTACCAAGGATTAACCGTTGAAGTATTACGAATGCGTAATCGTGGATTACTTGAAAGAATGACTTCTTTTGGAACGAGTTGGAAACAGTGCCCGGAGTATTATTTTGTGATTGAAGTAGATGGTGAAGTAGGTGATGCTAGTAAAGTCGAAGCAGCAGGCGGGGTAACTGGTTCTGGAACATTTACTGAATGGGATACCATGCTTAAGGAATGTCGAACCAATTTTAAGGTTCCTGAAGCTGAGGAAGGAAAGGATACTTCTAACGTAAAGATTACGATTATGGAACTGCAAAGAACTGGTTTATTCGGAAGAAATGAGAATCATGAAGAGAAATTATCAATTGATCTTACGTTTGATTATCGAACGGGTCATTGGACGGGTGATGATCATTTGAAAGATGAAGATGGCTATGGACATGTGCTTGGAAAGGATTATGAACTCTGGTTTAATCTGTATGAATCAGATTATGATCATGATAAAATTCCTTTTTGGACTGAAGTAAATGTGTATGGTACTGATCCAATGGTTGCTGATGGATTTGATGATCCAGATGGTGATGGTATACCCTCATGGTGGGAGTGGAAGTATGGTTATGATCCAATGAGTTGGGATAATCATAAATTGTTAGATCCAGATATGGATGGTGTTGAAAACATCGAAGAATATATGCTTGCTGATTATTTTGCTGATCCGTTTCATCCAGATGTTTATGTTGAAACAGATTTCATGGAAAAAAATCCGAATAAACTTTTTGATTTAAACCATGTGATTTATGAGGAATCTCAGCAGATGCTTATTGAACGATTATCCGAGTATGGAATAAGTGCATATTTTGATGATGGTTGGCCAGATGGACCGATCAATGGAGGGGGTGAATACTTAGAGTTTGTTCCGGTGATTGATGAAATCGTTGGTGGGCATATGGCTCGTTGGTACAAACATAATTTCCCGGATGAACGAAAAGGAGTATTTCGTTATTTTATCATGGCGTATAATGCCGGAGTTAACACGGCTTCTGAATACAATAATTATGATCATGTGGTCATGGATAGTAGTCCTAAAAAGATGTTTCTTAATCGATTTGCATTCACCCCAAAACGAATGCGTGTCGTGGTCGCACAAGGATTGCTTCATGAACTAGGGCATAGTCTTGGTATTGTACCATTGCTTCATTATGGTGTGGATAATATGCCAAATGGTAATATTCAATGGCCCAATGCTATAACTGATGAGGAATGGGCAAAGATCAATGAACAGTATAAAAGCGTGATGAATTATAATTACATGTATAGTGTATTTAATAGAAATTTCTTTGAATACTCAGATGGAAGTCATGGTGATTATGATTACGATGATGAAGCAAATTTGTATTTACCAACATTTCAAATGGATGCAGCAATCGTTGAAACCCCGGATGTAAGAAATATCGGTTTTTCTGAGCTGGAATGGACAGATAAAAACCCAGATCCGGTGTATGAAGGATGGACATTAGATGAAAATCTCACTGAAGAGTATGTTGAAGAATTATCCGCGTTTCGTTTTGATATCGATAATGCCATGGATTACAATTATCGGATTTATGTAAAAAGTATTGAGAACGGTGAGAACAAACATATTCGTATTTATACCAAACCAGTTATCGATCCACCAGCACTTTGGACGCTTATTAAAGAAGGAGAACTCAAGGATAACGGAAGTATTGAATTGTATTCGTTTGATCAACAGGTTAGTACTCTTATGAATTTAATCGATTGAATAATGAGTTTAAATCATTCAATTAAAAAAGATGAGAATGTTTTAGTAATATCACGTAATGCTTACGTCTCCATGAAGATTCATTCAATAAGTGGCACGGGTTATGATTCAAATATTTTTGTTATTGCTGGTGAGAAACCAACAGTAATCGATACTGGTACCGGAATGCATATGGATTCAATATTATCTCAAATCGCTGAATTTATCGATTTGACTGATATCGTTCAAATTATTCTTACTCATGAACATTTTGATCACACTGGTGGTGTCAAACAATTGTATGAAACAACGAATAAACAAGCAACTATTATCGCTCATAAAGAAGCATCTATTAAAATAGAGAAGGGTGAAAGCATGTTTGCCAGGCTTCTCGGTGGAACGATGCCAAAAATGCCAGTGGATCAGAAACTTTCTGGTGAAGAAATTCTTCAAATTGGAGATAAGGAATTTGAGGTTATTTATACACCCGGTCATACACCGGGTTGCATTTGTTTGTATAACAAGGAAACGAAAACCTTGTTTTCAGGAGATACGGTATTTGCAAATGGATCGTTTGGAAGAACTGACTTACCCAGTGGAAATAGTGCTGAATTAAAAGAATCCATTAAACAATTATCAAAACTTGATGTTGAAAGATTGTATCCCGGTCATGAAATGATCGTGGAAGAAAATGCTAATCATCATCTTCAACTGGCTCTTAAAAACGTGAATTATTTCGGATAAAAAAGAACTGATTTGGTGAAAATAAGTTTATGAATCAAATTCGAGATATTCTTAACGAGTTAAAATGGAGAAAAAAATTTGTTTTTCAAGACACTGAGATTTATTATGTTCACCGTGGAGCACCAAAAAACACTAAGATTATAACTGGTTCAGAAGTCTATTCCATTGATAAAACATTCATCAAAACTGTTGATGCAATGATTCCACATCACCGTATTTTCAAAATAATGTATCATGACAAAACCTTGTTTGATCGTAAAAAAGATACTTAAAAAAAATTGTTCAACGAATTTTTTTTTGATACCTCTTTTGATAAAATGCATAAATAAATCAAAAAGTTTAATCATAACCACAATATTCCTTGGTATAGCGTGCTTGGGGAGGCTGAGCAAAAAAATGAAAGCCTATCTTCTACAGATGTTAAAGGAACTTGCATTACTTGGCGCAATTAATAATCGTGTTGAAATTTCTTCATTAGAACTAGCTAATCAACTTGAAACCAGTCAACAAACTGCATCTCGCTATGTATTAGAACTGGATAAACTTGATTTAATCAATCGTGAAATGGGAATTAAAAAACAACTTATTCAAATCTCGGATACTGGTGCCGATATTCTCAAGGAAGAATACATGCAATACAGACACATTTTTGAATTACCACAAAAAATAAGATTTGATGGGCACTTGGTCTCCGGTATGGGTGAAGGAACTTATTATTTAGCACAAAAAGGGTATGTGGATCAATTCCATCACCATTGTGGATTCAAACCGTTTCCGGGGACATTAAATGTGAAGATTCCTCAAATTGAAAAAAACAAGTTACGATTAATTAAAAAATTTCCAGGTTTGGAAATTGAGGAGTTCCAAACAACAAATCGAACATTCGGCGCAGTGAAATGTTTTAACGCAACCGTAAACGAAGAGGATTGTGTACTGGTATTACCTTCAAGAGGACATTATTCTAAAATCTTAGAATTTATTTCACCAAAGAATCTTCGAAAAAAATTAGAAATAAAGGATGGAGATCCAGTTCATATCATCATTAACATCGAAAAACAGATTTAATAATATAGAGGAGTAAAATCATTTTATGGATACTGATAAAGTTGTCAGATTATTAAATAACATTGCAGATCTAATGGATATCAATGGGGAACAATTCTTTAAAACAAGAGCTTATCGAATGGCCGCTGAAACACTTAGAGAAATAGAAGACCCAATTGATGTTTTAGTTGAGGAAGAACGTTTACAAGACTTACCAGGTATCGGAAAAGCAATAGCAAAAAAGATAAGCACATTTGTTACCACAGGATCACTTCCATATTATGAAGAATTAACAAAAGAGGTACCTCCATCGCTGTTAGATCTATTAAAAATTCAAGGACTTGGACCGAAAAAAGTAGCAGTGTTGTACAAAAAACTAGGGATTACAACAATTGATGAATTACAAAAAGCAGCAAGGCAACATAAACTTAAAGATCTTGATGGATTCGGTATAACTACAGAAAATAATATTTTACGAGGAATAGCATTACAGTCACAAACTAGTGGCCGGTCACTTTTGCATCATGCATTACAACAAGGAAACCAATACGTTGACTATTTAAAAAAACAATTAGGTATCGATCAAATTAGTATCGCGGGTAGTCTGCGGAGACGAAAAGAAACCATTGGTGATATTGACATCTTGGTTTCATCTTCAGATCCTAAAAGCATCATGGATGCATTCACTGATTATACGCTTGTTGATGAAGTCATGCTGAAAGGCAAAACAAAAACTAGTGTCCGATTAAATGATGGTATTCAAGTTGATTTGCGCGTTGTGGAAAAAAAGAGTTTTGGTTCAGCTTTACAGTATTTTACTGGATCAAAAGAACATAATGTTTTGGTTCGAAGTCTTGCCTTAAAAAATGATATGAAACTAAATGAATACGGTGTGTTTTCAAAAGAAACTGATGAGTATCTTGCAGGAAAAACTGAAAAAGAAGTATATGAAACAATTGGATTACCCTTTATCCCCCCAGAACTTCGAGAAAATCGTGGTGAAATAAAAGCAGCAGAAAAAAATTCATTACCACAACTGATTCAATTGGAGGATATTAAAGGTGATTTACATGTTCATTCAACATATAGTGATGGTATCAATTCTATTGAAGAAGTGGTAACTGCTGCTGAAAAACTTGGGTATGACTACGTTGGTATCACCGATCATTCTCACTCTTTAAAAGTTGCTAATGGTGTCAGCATTGAAGATGTGAAAAAGAAATGTGATCATATCAAAAAAATCAATAAGAACAGTGAAACAACTGTATTCTGTGGAACTGAATGTGATATTTTAAAAGATGGCCGTCTTGACTATCCTGATGAAACACTGAAAACATTTGATTATGTGGGTATTGGCATTCATTCGCTTTTTAAAATGAATAAAAAAGAAGCAACCAATAGAATAGTAAATGCTCTAGATAATCCCTATGTTACTTTTTTAGCTCATCCAACATGTCGGATGATCGGACATCGAAAAGGATTTGATTTGGACATGGAATCATTATTTGATAAAGCAGTTGAAACAAATACCTTTTTAGAAATTAATGCATTTCCAGACAGACTAGATCTAAATGATATCAATGTAAAAAGAGCAAAAGATAAAGGAGTACAATTCATCATTGGCAGTGATTCACATAGCATTCAACATTTATCAAACATGCAATATGGAGTAGCAACAGCTCAGAGAGGATGGCTAGAAAAACAAGATGTGCTCAATACAACATTAGTTTCTAAATTAAAACAAATTTTGAACGGGTGAGGAAAAAAGCAGTATGGATAAAAAAACAGCAGCACAAAAAATAAAAAAATTACGCAAAGAACTCAATCATCATAATTACAAGTATTATGTAGAGAATAATCCCGAAATCTCGGATTATGAATACGATCAACTTTTAAAAAAACTGGAAAAACTAGAAGATGAATACCCGGATCTCATCACATCTGATTCCCCCACCCAACGCGTAGGTGGAGAACCACTTGATGAATTTCAAACCGTTGAACATAAAATTCCTATGCTTTCCTTGGCTAATACATATAATGAACAAGAACTCATTGATTTTGATGAACGTGTGCAAAAAAACGTTGGACGTGTTGAATACGTTGTTGAACCAAAAATCGATGGTGCAGGAATCGCGTTATATTATGAAAACGGCGTTTTTGTTCGAGGGGCAACTCGTGGAGATGGGATTAAAGGAGACGATATCACACAGAATTTAAAAACAATTTATTCTATTCCACTCCGCCTACAACCTGATACGCTTTCCACCGTTGAAGTCCGTGGCGAAGTTTTTATGAGTAAATCTGGATTTAAAAAATATAACAAAGAACAAATCAAAAAAGACAAACAACCATTTGCAAATCCTAGGAATGCTGCAGCTGGATCCATCAGACAACTCGACCCAAATATTGTAGCAGTACGGCCCCTTGACGCATTCATCTACTTACTAAGTTATACTGAAACACCATTTGACACACAAGAAGAAGTATTACATGCATTAAAAAAAGCAGGGTTTAAAACCAATCCTCTTTCTAAAAAAGTAAAAAATATCAGTGAAGCAATCAATTATTGTAAAAAACTTGAAGAAAAACGAGATAGTCTTGATTATGATATTGATGGGGCAGTGCTAAAGGTAAACTCAATTAAGAAACAAGAAGCACTGGGATCAACGTCTAAGAATCCTCGATGGGCTATTAGTTATAAATTCGCGGCACAACAAGCAACCACCGTACTAAAAGACATAGATATTCAAGTAGGAAGAACTGGATCTCTTACTCCTGTTGCAATTTTAAAACCGGTAGATGTGGGAGGAGTAACGGTTTCTCGAGCGACACTTCATAATTTTGATGAACTTAAACGAAAAGATATACGCATTCATGACACTGTTCTCATTGAACGAAGCGGAGATGTGATTCCACAAGTTGTGAAAAGCATTACTGAAAAACGATCGGGAAAAGAACAAAAAAAACCAATACCTCAGACCTGTCCGATCTGTAATACACCAGTAACACATAAAGAAGGCGAAGTAGCGATTCGTTGTCCTAATAAGATGTGTCCTGCTCGATTAAAATGGCGGATGAAATATTATGCTTCCCGGGATGCAATGGATATTGATCACCTTGGAGAATCTACGGTTGATAAACTTCTTGATAAAAACATGGTTGAAAACGTAGCAGATCTTTACGATCTCAAAAAAGAAGACATATTACAAATTGAAGGATTCAAAGAAAAATCAGCGCAAAACCTGATTGAATCCATTCAACAAAGTAAAAAACAAGATTTATCACGATTGATTTATGGACTTGGCATCAGACACGTTGGCAAATATTCCGCACAACTGCTTGCAAATCATTTTTCATCTATTGATGAACTTGCTGAAGCAACAGAGGAAGAACTTAAAGAAATCGATGGACTTGGAGAAAAATCAGCTGAAGCAATTGCAACCTTTTTTACTTCTGAAGAAAACATCACACTCATTAATCGATTAAAAGAATATGGAGTTAATACTGAATCAAAACAATCAGAAAAAAATCAATCCTTACAAGGAAAACGATTCGTTTTCACTGGTTCCTTACATCTTTCCCGATCCGAAGCTGGGGATCTGGTGAAAGAACAAGGCGGCATGGTTACTTCATCAATTAGTAAAAATGTTAACTATGTTGTAGTTGGAAAAAATCCTGGTTCAAAATATGAAAAAGCTAAAAAACAAGGAGTTCCCATCATTAAAGAAGATGAATTCTTGTATATGACTAAAAAGAAAGGAAAAAAGTGATAGTTATGGAAGAATGTACTCGAGATCAAAACAAGAAAACATATTGTAATTGCACGTACTCATGTGAACGGAAAGGAAAATGTTGCGATTGCCTGCATTATCATCGAGAAATGGGACAGCTACCTGCGTGTTTTTTCCCAGATGACATCGAAAAATCGTATGATCGAAGCATTGAACGATTCATTCAAGTCTACCAGGAACGAGGACGATGGTGGTAAAAACAGTTATAATTTCAAAAGTTTTTATTTTTAAGAGATTGTTAATGTCATCTGTTCAATATCTTCATCAACACCTTTTAACGTAGAAACCATGCCAAACAAAGTGTTTTTAATAAATTCTTCAGGGAATTCACTTAACGGTATTGTTCTACCATTTATCTTTAACTCGACTTGTTTTACCATTATTCTTTTTCTCTCCTAATACTTTGTTTTTCTATAATAGAAATTATTTTATTAACATCACCATTAAAGGTGAACAACGTGTTTTCTCGAATTGGTGTTGTTTCATCCAACCGTATTTTTTGAATATTTTTATCTCTTGCTCCCTCAATGAAGATAAAGTCAAAGCAATCAATACAATTTATGATCTGTTTAATTTTTCCAATCGACAACTGTTCCTTTACCATAAATGACGTTTCAATACCGGTTTGAAAAGTAACAATTCCCGCACCTGCTTCTGCATGTTTCCAGGTGTCTTTCTCCGGCGAATCAATCGAATAGGAATGAGTGGTTTGTTTAACACTCGCAACTTTGTAATCATTGCCTGTTAATTGTTTTATAAGACTTGTGATAAGTCTTGTTTTTCCAGAGTTAGAAAACCCATAAAAACCAAGTATAACTGGATCATTCATATCTATCAAAAACATTGTAAGTTATGATTACAAATAAGTAGTTTTGTATATTTTTTTACAAACAGAAATGTTTTTTAAAGATTTCATATTTTCGCATTGACATGGTTCAAAATCAGAATATGATCATAACTGCTGCATTAGCTATCGTAATAATTATTGCAATTGGTGCATTTGCATACACAAATCTGTTCAGTCCAGATGACACAATTAACGATGATACAAACAATGAAAACACTGATGATTCAACTGATGAGACAGAAGATGACTCAGATGATACAAGTGATGAAAACATTGAAGATGAAATACTTTTGACAATAATAGATAAGGGAGTAAATTACACATATACACTTTCAGATCTAGAAGCAATGGAATCTTACAGTGGCTCAGGCAGATATATCAAAACTAAATTATTACCAGATACTGTTGTTCTTGGAGATAAATATAATTACACAGGTGTTACTCTTTCCTCACTCTTTGAAGATGTTAACATTTCCGATAATTCCTATCAACTTAACATTATTTCTAGTGACAATTGGACTACTACCGTTTCAATGAATGAATCACTCGGAAAAGTTGACATTTATGAAGAAAATGGCAATCTTACAGATGATGGAACTGCAGTTATGATTGTTGCATATAAAGAAAATGGAGAATATTATTCAGATATCGATCCCGACAATGAAATAGGTCCACTACGAATTGCATTTGTTGGTGAAGATACTCCGATTACTTCATCGAGTCTCTGGGCTAAAATGATTACAACAATTGATATCATTTATTTGGAATAACTCTTTATTCTACTTTTTTATTTTTTTAAAGGTTATGAACTCTCTTTCAACATTATTTTCAGAGGTAAAATACCTGAAAAATGCTTCAATAATTAAAATCTTTAGAAGTAAAAAACATACTGTGGCCTTAATTGAGAATGAAGAAAACCATTTTGTTTTAAAATGGTATAAACAAGGATTCAAAGAATCTTTTCTACAGGAATGTACGGTATTAAAAGAAAGAAATACTCTATTTCTTAAACCCGGATTAGTATCAATGAATAATGATTATCAATTCTTAGTTTTAGAATATATTCCTAGTGAAAATATATGTGATTTAATCAATGATCCAACCACACAAATACAGGATAAATTGAGCTGTATTACCCATCTTGCATCTTGGTTTTATCAATTCCACAATTATTATCAACAACAGTCAAAACCGCTAATTCATGGAGATGCCAATCTAAGAAATTTTATTATTAGTCAAAACAAGAATGTTTTTGGTTTAGATTTTGAAGAAAGTAAACCTGGAAATGTTAATGAAGATATCGCGTTTCTTTGTGCTTCGATCCTGACTACAAATCCCACATTTACAAAACAAAAACATCAATTGCAACGTCAATTTGTTAACAAATATGAAAAACTTATCAATCATAAATTAGAAGACATTGACGTTCATATTGACCAAGCAGTAGTTACTATAAATGAAAGAAGAAGGAAAAATCTGAAGAAAGATTAAATAAAATTAAACATCATAAAATCTTTTTGTGCGATACCAATATTTCCAGATTCGTCATAAGCAACGATTTTTATGGTGTATTGATCAATTCCTTTTTCATCGAACTTCCATTGATACGGTTGATCTCTTTGTTTTGATTTAATATCACTACCAATGATAAACATTACATTTGCTACAAGATTTTCATCACTAACACTTACCTGAACCGTGATATCGCCAATTATTATAGGTTGTGAATAAGGAACGAGTTTTTTATCATTATAATAAATTGCATTTTCTGGTTTATCAATTGAAATACTTGGAGAATCAGTATCTGAAGAATCCAATACAAACTCGATTTCTTCAACATATTTTGACCATAAAAATGCATCAGTAATCGCACTTTCTTCAGTGACAAAAGCGATACGTAAAGGGCCACCATATATTAACGGATCACCGTCTTCAGCATATGCTAAAATCATATTTACATCACCTATCCCCTCTGAATTGCCCTCTTCATCAAAGACTTCGATGTTACCTTTAATATCATCATAACTATATTTGAAAACATAGCCATCATCAGATATAGCAACCATTTCATATCTACTTGGAATAGAAGAAAACTCTTCTGCAAGTCTTATAATTGATACTCCCGTATATTCATATGGACCAACGACATCACCAGTTACTTTTAAACGTCCTCCATCACCAGTAATTGCCGGAAGTGATTCAAGATCATCCAGTGAATATTCCTTATGAGAACCATTAAAACTTAACGTAAAAATATCCGTCATTTCTTGACGAGTTAACTCTGAATCACCAATTACAAAAGAAGCAAATACATTCAAAAGCATAATACAAACCATTATTCCAAATAACCATGATCCTTTAGATTTAATAATCATACAAAAATGTAATATAAAATTTTAATAAAAATGTTTTGTAAAAGTAGTGAATGTTTTTCTAAGAATATGAAAAAATATTGGCCGGCTATCATAATTTTTATATATGGAAGAGTCCATCCGCAACCCGATGATTCTAAGAGGAAAACAAAACATCATCCCACTTTTAGCAATGATCGTTCTCATCATTGGTTCCATCTCAACATTATATGTTCATGCTACCCAAACATCAGAATCAACAAACCTTGAAACCATACTCATTAACAATCAGTCATTTGAAATACAATCATTATTTGATAGGTTTTCAAACACCACCATCGAAACAGATGATGGGGAGAAAACAGGCATTTTACTTTCAGAGATATTAGTATCAACGAATATAGATTGCCCCAGTTGCTCATCATATATTATTAAAGCATCGGATGGATATCAACAAACTGTAAATTGGGATGATATTCAACAAGGAATTTTAACTATGGAAAAACGAATGTATTTTCCACATCTTGCCCATGCATTTTGGGTTCGAGACATTGTAAAAATAGAGGTGAAAGAATAACGATGAATAATCTAAAATTTTTTGCAGGAATGCTAGTATTTGGTTCACTTTGGGGATTTTCGGAATGTATCATTGGTCCCATGTTTAGCGACGCAGG
Organism: uncultured Thermoplasmatales archaeon; assembly: GCA_964648565.1. GTDB lineage: Archaea > Thermoplasmatota > E2 > DHVEG-1 > DHVEG-1 > EX4572-165. Next base: position 1,523 of record CAZYLG010000024.1, on the reverse strand, counting down.
ACTTCCAAGTGGAATGATTATGACTGGGTTTTTCGCATTAATCTTTTTAGTGATGAGCAGAAGACTCTTTCCGCACTATGGAATGCAAGCAGGAATGGGACTAGTTGCTGGCAGTTTAAGAATGATAAATCCATTTGGAGGATGTCATCTTTGTTCAGCGCTAGCAATCATGGCTGAAGGAATGATCTTTGAATTGATATTTTATAGTACCACAACGTTTGATTTTAAAAATTTAAACACATGGACCAATAAAATTGGACTTGGCATAGTTTCAGCATACACTGTGTATGTTGGAGGATACATTGTCACCCAAATTCTTACACCATTAACCTATGGTCAATTTTACATCCAGAATCTTATTGCAATGATGCCACAATACTTGGCAAGAGGACTTCCTGTTGCTTTTATTGGTGCAATCACAGTTCCACTTGCATTAAGTGTTAAAAATGTGAAATTGACGGTGAAAGATGCTTGGTATTATCCAACTACACTTGGCATCAGTGCGTTTTGCTGGATTTTTGTTATTGCCAACTGGTTCATATTTACTATGTAAATACAAAATTTAGGGGTTTAAAAAATTATGACTGCAAAATCAATTACAATTGAAGAAACAAAAACTCATACGGTTCACCAATGGGATTTTCCAAAACTTATGAAGGCGCATAAACAACTTACATCGTATGATTATAAAAAACAAAAAATTGATCGTGGATATGCAAATCGTAGTTTACATGTTAATCTTAGTTCAGGGAAAATCAAAGAAAAAAACGTAACTGATGACATGAAAAAGTTGTTTGTTGGTGGCAGGGGTTTTGGATTAAAATTATTATGGGATGAAATCAAACCAAGCACTCGTTGGGATAGTGATGAAAATGAACTAATTATTACTACTGGTCCTTTGTGTGGAGCAACTCAATATGCAGGTAGTGGAAAATCTATTTGTTTAACTGTTTCACCAGCAACCGATATTATTTGTGATAGTAACGTTGGAGGATTTTTTGGACCCTTTCTTAAATTCTCTGGTTTTGATGCTCTTGAAATTCAAGGCAAAGCAAAAGAAGATGTAGTTGTAGTTATCGATGGAGTGACTGGAAAAGTTAGTGTTGAAACTGCACCTTTAGAGGAACATAACAGTCATCTTCTTGCTGAACAACTCACGTATATGTATGCAAAAGAAGACACGGATAAAGCAAGACAACAAGTATCTGTTGTGTCAGCTGGAAAAGGAGCAGAAAACTCATATTGGGGGATGATGAATTTTTCATTTTATGATGTCCGACGAAAAGTACCTCGAGTTAAACAGGCAGGTAGAGGTGGACTTGGTAGTGTATTGCGCAATAAGCACATTAAAGCAATTGTGGTGATTGCTCCGTTTACAAAACCAATTTGGCATGTTTCAAGTGGTCAACAATTAGCTGATGTGGTCGATAAGAAAGACGTGGATGTAGCAAAAGTTGATAAGATTATAAATAAATGGAATGCTGATTCAAATTTTGTTATTGAAATGTTTCAAGATATCCAGG
>CAZYLG010000023.1:0-19973 GCA_964648565.1 uncultured Thermoplasmatales archaeon | reverse complement strand
GGGATTGATAATCTGTCCATGAAATTGTCTGATTTTCATATGGCTTTCTTCTATCATCTGTCGAGCTAAATCATCAGGGTAATCTCCACCATAAACGATTTCTTTTACTCCTGCATTGATTAACATTTTTGCACAAACCACGCAGGGAGTATCTGTTACATAGATAATCGATTTGTCAATTGAGATGCCAAAAACAGATGCTTGAATGATTGCATTTTGTTCTGCATGAAGTCCCCTACAGATCTCATGACGTTCACCTGAGGGGACATTACGTTCATCTCGTAAACAACCAGTTTCATTGCAATGTTTCATTCCTTTTGGAGGACCATTGTAACCTGTTGCAAGGACATGTTTATTTTTTACAAGAACCGCTCCAACTTGTCGGCGAAGGCAGGTACTACGAGTTGCTGCTAAAAATGCCATGCTCATGAAATATTCGTCATAACTCGGTCGATTGGTCATAATAAACTCTCAGTTGTAATCTATTGTTCTAGCATATGTTTTTTTGATATTATATGTTTATGCTCCAGTGAACAAATTAATGGATATGATTCTCTAAATTTACGCAAAGGTGTATATATTCTCAAAAATTATGTGAAAGAGAAGTAGTTAAATAACCCCAATCAAATGCCAATTCTTATGGCTGAAGAAAATCGTTTGATATCAGATTTTTACGAATTGACCGTTCAGCAAATCATGGATAAACGTGTATGGGATCTTCCCCTTATCGAAAAAGATGATGATATCTTTCATGTTTTATCCATTCTTGGTGGTAGAAATCACATTTGGGTGGTTGAGTCCAAATCAACTCGATTGATTTTGGGTGTTATCACTGAACATGATGTATTAACTATTTTAGCACCAAAAAATTTACCTTCATATGTGTTTGGGATGCCAGATATTCGATCACTTCAGCATGGAACTGCAAAAACAGCTAGTGACATCATGTGTACCAAAATTATATCGTGTTATCCAGACGATAAGGTCCTCGAAGCGCTTCAAAAAATGGTGAAATACCGGCTGCGACGGCTTCCAGTCATTAAAGATAAATGTATTATTGGAGAGTTAACGTTACATCAGCTTATTCGAAAATATTATGCAGCGACTCAATATCATCCATTGATCGATGAGGAAAACTCTTTAGAGGGTGATGATAACGGTTTATGATCTGGCATTGTTAATTGCGTTAGCACTGATATGCGCACGAGTATTTGGATACATTTTCACGAAATTAAAGTTACCTTCAGTTATCGGTGAGATTTTAGCAGGAGTTTTTTTAGGTGCAGTAAGTCTCACTATTTTTAATGGACAAAACATTAGTTTATTTGGGTTTACTTGGTCTGTTCCTGAATTAAGTTATCTTTCGGTTGAATTTGATTTTTTAGCTGAGATCGGGATTCTCTTTTTAATGTTTATTTCGGGGCTTTCAACTAGTATTAGTCAATTAAAATCAATGGGAAAAACATCAACAATGGTTGCGTTAGGGGGTAGTATCGTTCCATTGGGACTTGGTGTCAGTACAGGGATTTTATTTGGTTTTGCTCAACGAGAAAGCCTAATCATTGGTCTTATGCTTGTGGCTACTTCTGTTGGAGTGACGGTTAGAACACTTATGGATATTCATAAGCTTGATACAGATGCGGGGGCTGCTATTCTTGGTGGCGCGGTCATCGATGATGTGCTAGGTATCGTACTTCTTGCTTTTGTTGTTGGATCAGATCCGTTTTTATATGTTGGTTTTAAGATTGTGCTATTTTTCATTTTGTTTGTTTATTTTGGACTTAAAATAATTGATAAAATCCTGGGATTAGGTGAATATATTCATTTACCAAAAGCTTTTTTGAGTATTTCATTATCTTTGTTTTTGTTGTTCTCTTTTTTTGCTGATCGATTTGGTATTTCAGGTATTATCGGTGCGTTTATTGCAGGGTTATTAATTGGTCAATCGATTAAATCAAGAAAAATCGTTGATGATGTGCAAACCATAGGATATGGTTTTTTTGTTCCATTATTTTTTATTTGGATTGGTGCAAAATTAATCATTGGTATCGTTGAGGATTCTGCATCATTTGCTTCCGTTGCTTTTTTCGCTTTTATCATTATTCTTGTTGCAATTGTTGGAAAAATAATTGGATGTGGTATCGGTGCGAAATTAAGCGGGTCTTCATTTAGAGAATCTTTACAAATTGGTGTTGGAATGATTCCTCGAATGGAATTAGCATTAATTATTATTAGTACTGCTATTTCAAAAAAATTAATTGTTGGTGTAGTCGCAAATCAGTTACTTGCCATTTCCGTGTTACTTACGGTCTGTACTACATTGATTACACCGATTTTGATTAACATTACTTTTAAAGAATCCCCGTCTAAATCATGATTGAGGTTGAATTGGTTGTTATGATTCGTGAATTTATTTTTGATATATCAAAAGAGTATCCTTTGCTTGCTCGTGACGAAATTATCTGCTGTTTCAATGCTGAAGGAATTCAATTTGAGTTAATTAAATCAACAGAGGATGTTTTGATTCTGAAATCGGATGTCTCAAATGAAACTATCCGCATTATTAGTTCGAGATTATCAATGAGTTTTTCCATTGGAGAATTACTTTTTGTTAGCAAGCCTACAATTGAATCAGTTCAAGAACAAGCAAAAAATCAACCAATTAATGATAAAGGACGTCTTGCGGTTCGATATAAAAATAGATCAGATACTTATGAATCAAAACCATTTGTTCAAACAGTAGCTGATGTATATACAAAGAAAAGATCAGTTGATTTATCAAACCCTGATCAAATTATTTATTTACTTATCACACCTGAAGTTGTGTTTGTCTCGGATCAAATTGCTCAAGTAAATAGGAGTGCATTTGAACAACGAAAAGCACAGTTCAGACCATTTTTTTCTCCGATTTCACTTCACCCAAAAATTGCCCGATCCTTAGTCAATATCTCAGAAGCAAATGAACAGAATATGCTACTTGATCCATTTTGTGGTACTGGTGGAATTCTCCTAGAAGCAGGATTGATGGATATCAAAGTAATCGGGAGTGATATCTCATCTCATATGGTATCTGGAACAAAGGAAAACCTCAATGAATACAATATTACTGCTGTGGACATGATGTGTTGTGATATCGGAGATATTTCAACATTTCTTCCAAATCCTGTTGATGCTGTGGTCACTGATTTTCCTTATGGTAAATCAACAAGCTTGCAAGGTGAATCATTACAAAAGTTGTATACGCGTTCTTTCATGAGTATTCAACAGGTGTTAAAACCAACTGGCAGGGCAGTAATTGGATCTGCAATAAAAAATGTTGACCCTTATGTTTCATCTGGTTTAAAGCAGGTTACTACCTATCCACTTCGTGTTCATCGAAGTTTAACTCGATTTTTTCACGTGTTTGAAAAAACACCATAACCCTTTTAGACTATGCAGAAATTCCATATTGGAATATGTCGCAATTAGAATTAATTTTTCTTGGCACAGGTGGAAGTTGGCCCACCGTTCAGCGTAATGTTACTAGTGTTGCTCTAAAAAGAGATGGATCAGTTCTTCTTTTTGACTGTGGCGAAGGAACTCAACGGCAAATCCAGAAATCATCACTAAGTTATATGCAAATCTCACATATTTTTATCAGTCATTTTCATGGCGATCATTTCCTTGGATTATCTGGATTATTGCAAACCATGCAGTTGAATGATAGAAAGGAACCAGTTCATATTTATGGTCCTGCAGGAATGGATGAATTATCCGTTAAACTCGTTACTCTTGGTTATTTTAAACCAGTTTTTCCTATTTTTTCTCATGAGGTTTATGATGGTGACTCACTTTCATTTGATTCGTTTTCAATTGATGTGTTAAGAACAGATCATGGTGTTCCTTCTCTTGCATATCGATATCGTGAGCCAGAGCGTCCTGGGAAATTTAACAAGCCTAAAGCATTATCATTAGGTATTCCTGAAGGTCCTTTGTTTAGTCAGTTGCAGCAAGGAAACACTGTTTCTTTAAAGGATGGTCGTAAGATTTTTCCAAAGATGGTATTAGGTCCACCGCGTCCAGGTAGGACTGTTGTAATCAGTGGAGATACTCGGCCGATTAAAAAGATGATTTCCTTTGCTCAACATGCGGATGTTCTTGTTCATGAAGCTACATTTGATGAAGATTTAAAAGATCGTGCTCGAGATTATGGGCATTCAACAGCCAGACAAGCCGCCGAAATTGCTCGAAAATCCGATGTTGATAGATTAGTTCTTACTCATATTAGTCCTCGTTATTTAAAAACAAATCAGTTAAAAAAAGAAGCTGAAGAATTATTTAAACCAGTGATGATTCCTTATGATTTTGATTCATTGAACGTTCCATTAAAAAAATAAGTGATCATTATCTTACATTTATAGTGTAAAGTTAGTCTTGTTGGGTTGATTTTTTCTTTTTTTGTTTTTGTCTAATGGTAATATCAATAACATCTCTTAGTGAATCTGTACCCTCGAACCAATCATTTTTTTTGGTTTTTGAATCCTTCTTTGAAAGAATTTCATCCACTTGAGATTCTACGGAATCCTGAGTTGTAAACCATTGGTGTTTAGAATGTTGTTGATCAGATTTTTGTTGAAGTACATTATTTTCTGTTCTGTTTTTTGATTGAATGTGCATTGTTTTTTGTTCAGGCTTGGGTTTTGTAATATTTATCTCTTCAATCTTTGGGGACGTATTATGCAAGATCTTCTGTGAAGTTAATAAAGCCTTTGACTTTTGACATTTATCAGAATTTAAAGAAGTAGTGGATGTATTTTCTGATTGAACTGCAGATCTTTCTGGTTTTATGTTATTTGATTTTTTTATTCTTTTTTTATTTTTGGATTTTTTGTTTCTTAGAGCTACAAAAATAATTGATGCCATTAGAATGCAGAATGCAATAAAAACTGGAACCATTGGATGAGATAAAAGAGCAGTTGTTGTGCCTTGTTTGGTTTCAATCCAAAGAGTGAGGGTGTCATCCTGATATTTATCTTTTTGGGCTAAAATCGTGATTTCTTGTTGATTAGGTGCTTGTAACGTTATAAAACCTGTTTCATTGGTAAGCCCATCGCTATGCTTATTTTGAACATTTTGAATGCTAACAGTTGCATTTTGTATCGGCGTATTATATTCATCAGTAATTTTTAAGGTAAATAGTTCATCCGCTTCTATGGCGTTATCATCGATAAGTGTGATAAATAGGTGAGCAGGACTTGAAGAAACCGGAATGATGGTTACAGAAGTATTAGTTGTATTGTATGAATTTTTCATTGCATGGATAATAAATGAGGTTGGGTATTGAACAAGCGGAGCTGATAAAACAAGTTCTCGGTTGGGAAGATCATCTGTTATTACATATGATTCGTTTTGAAAGATAATAGTCACATCAGTTAGGTATGGAGTATCATCCATAATTGTTGGATCATACACACTCACTGTGAAGTTTTGTCCGCTTGTTGGTTGGGAAGGTAGCACTTCAACTATCATAGTTGAAGCAGTGGTTAATGGGATACTAAAAAAAACTGAGCTTAAGATAAGAAATAGTAAAAAAAAATTGTTGTAATTTGAATTTCTTATGCTCATCGGTCATCCCATCCAAGGATCTAATTCAATGATATTCATAGAGTTAGGGTATTTATGTTTTATGAAACGTAAAAACAATTTTTTGTTAATACTAAAACCTCTATCGTTTTTTTTAGTTGTTTGTTTACCCTTTTGAAAAAGGCCAATTTTGGAAAAATTACCGAAAAATTGATAATATCTGTAAACAAACATTTATATATTAATCAAATGGATATTAATTTTGTCGAGGTTATGTAGAGATGCCAATAAAAAACAAAGCATCGAGTATCGCTCTTTGCACACTATTACTCCTCTCAATGGTACTGTCAACACTATTTACTCCTATCGTCATGGCTGAACCTGAAGGAAAATCAACGCTCTATTTCCAAGATATTCTTGCAGTTAATGATCTTGAGTATGATTCAACAAATCAATTTCCATTACTTACCGAGATTCCACCAACAAAAGAAAATGTTTCTTCTTATCCGCCGTTACTCGTTGAAGATTTTTCTCTCCAAAATGGATTTTCATTTATTGATAATGAAACCTTTTATGCATGGGCCATTACATGGGTTACTAGTCTTTTTGATGATTTCGAAGGAATGGAAGGTTTTGAAGAATTTGAGGAACTCTTTGAGCAAATGAAACTTATTTTTCCTAACCCTCTTAGAATTGTTGAAGCCTACGAAAACACGGATAATGAATCAATTGAGCTAAATGGAAATATTGAATATGATCTTTATTTTAGAACAAAATTAGCTAGTCAGAAAAATAAAAATGATAAGGTAAAACTCAGCATCTATACATACAGTGAAAACGCAATTATTCCTACACAAATCGCAAATGATACCATCACATTGAGTCCCGGATTATTTCAAAGCACGATGCAACAATCAATTACCATCACTAATATTTCAGAAACCCTTTATCCTGGTCAGCTGTTATTATTCTCCATTGAACTGATACCTGGTAACAAAACACTTTCTTCGATGATAAATCAAGATTATCCAATGATAGAAAATATTACTAAGCTTGGATTAAGAGTTATTCGAAATATAGCAAATACCAGCGGTTTTTCAACTATAGAAGATTTTTTAGCTATTTATGATGAAGTCACCTCGCTTATTGAAGAAGGAGAACTTGGTGTAAATTTAAGTAAGGAAGATTTCACCGAAATCTTGGATTCACTGATTAGTTTCTCATTCCTGTATGATTCATCAGATTATCCATCTTCTGTTACAGTCCCATTTAAAGCTGAAGGAGAAACAGATGAAAATAGTAACACATATTATTTACACACGAATAATAAAATGGATAAAACACGACCAACAGATACAACCCAGCAAACACTTAATCTTGTTAATAATAATGGAGTATGGATGGGAGAAGAATTTTCAAGAAATAAAATAATTTCAGATAGCTCGGCAATCATTTACATTAGTCACAAAGATGCGCAACGATGGTCCCCTCAAATGGAAGTCGAAGCTTCACTTATTTATGGAAATGAAACTATTTCAACTGATAGTGTAACATTAGAGGCAACAGGTTTTTTTTCAACGTCTACAAAACCATATCGATTTACATTTGAAAATACTGTAAATGGAATGGAACTAGATTATGGGAAAAAAATTGGATTGTCATTATCGTTGAAGAACACATCAAATGTGAATAATTTATTTAGAAGTGTGACTGCATTTTATGATGCCGATGATTATGCATCTATGCTTTCTTTTTATCTTTCTGAAACAGATCATATCTCAGTAACTGGATCTAGATTTCCATCTGATGGAAAAACCATCGTTGGCAATACGGTTACTTATGATTTAGAAATTAGTAGCGATCTTGAGGATACAATCTCTTTGAATATTCAGGATGGTACATTTGAATCTGATGAAAAGGAATTCTGGGAGGTAAGTATCAACCCATCAACGTTTTCAACTGAACCTGATGGAACACAAACGGTGAATGTGACACTATCCTCTTTAGGAACTACATTAGCTGCATATGAAGAAGATCCATTGGATCTCATACTTGAGGTCATTGGGAACACCGGCTATGATACTATTCAATTAACCGCAGAGGTTTCAGATGATGCAGTAACCTACGATACCATAATCCAAAAACCATCTGATAGAGAGGTTGTTCATGGAACAAATGAAACCTTTTCGTTTACTCTTGAAAATAATAATACGGGATTATGGAAAAATAGTTTTATCTTTTCAGCAAATGTTGATAAGAACTTCTCAGTCATTGTCGATCCATTGACCTTTGATAATTTAGAAGTAAACAATGAAACTAAGGTAAATGTGACCGTCATTATCCCAAAAAATACGGAGATTGAAGAAGCAACGCTTAGCTTTACAGCTATTTCAAAAAGAAGTAATGAACAATATGAAGTCCAAGTTAATATGACTATTATTGGTGCTAATGTATTCGAAACTACTTTTGATTATTTTGATGATATCGCTGAATCACTTGGATTAAAAGATGTCTTTGGATCATATGCTGCAGTGTTCTTGGTTGCCATAATTTTTATAGTGGTCTTTTTTATTCTAATTTTGGTGGCATTCATTCTCACAACCAAATATGTAGATGTTATCTGTTTGGATCGTATTAAAGAAATTGATCCTGGAAAAACTGCTACTTATGAAGTTACCTTGAAAAACACAAGAAACAAAACCAATACGTATCATATTCATACTGATGTCGCGACGAAATCTTCACCTTGGACCATATCAATATCTCCAAATCAAGTAACAATACCACCCAAACAACAAAGAACCATCATGATAACAGTTGAGACAACAGATGAAATAAATCCTGGTGATTGGAAAGATTTTCATGTAATCGTAGGAACTCAAGGAAAATCAAAGAAGGAACAAATTCCTCTGTTTTGTTCACTTTCAAATGGTGAAGTTTCACTTTCCATCAAAGATGTATTTCATTGGCCGAAATCATTTTCTAAAGATGAAAAAGTATCTACATCTTTTAGATTGAAAAATAAGGGCAGCGTACAGGCTCGTCATGTTTCAGTTAAATTATTCATTAATAACAAGGAAAAAAATAAAGTAGAGGAGCTTATTATCCCTGCACAAGGATATGCGGATATCACGCTTCCTTGGATCGCAGAAAAAGGTAAAAATGATTTACGAATACTGGTCGTTTAATATTCATTACATAAAAAAATAATTGATGTTGGGTTTATCATGGCTGAAAAATCCCAGAAAAAAGAAGAGCTGGAACAAATTCGCAACGCAGAAAACAAGTTTCAATCATACATTAGTCGGCGTAACGAGCTCAATGATATGGCAAAGGTTCTTCGTGAAGAACGAGACATGCTCAATGCGAAACATAAAGAGATCAAAGAAGAGATGAAAAAGACTCGTGATGAGCGTGATGAAATTGTTGCTAAGATGAAAGAACATAAGAAACTGCGTAATCAACTACAGCAACAAGCAAAAGAGTTAATCAAAGCTCGTCAGCAAAAAAAGGGTGAAGTGTTTAAGAATCTTCCACTTCGTCTTGAAGAACTTAAAGCTGATGTGCAAATGCTTGAATATCGACAAGAAACCGTTCCATTAAGTCCACAAGATGAAAATGAACTCATTGAAAAAATTCGTGAGAAGAAAAAAGAGTTCGATAAGGTAAGGAAACATGTGGATAAACAAAAAGAGTTACAGATTGATATTTCTGAGAAAGATGAAGCCATCGATCAATTGTTCAAAAAAGCAGATGAACAACATGAACTCGTTCAGAAATATTATGATGAAAGTCAGGTGAAACATAAAGCCTACATTAAAATGGTTCATGAATTATCTGTTTCCATCGCTGAATCCAATAAAAAACATGAAGAATACATCGAAACTCGGAATGAAGCACAGAAGAATCATGAAAAAGCTATGGAAATGCGATCTAAGATTATGTCAGTGCGAGATGACCGGCGGAAACGATGGAAAGAACGTAAACAGATCATTAAAGAACAAAATATTAAGGCACGAAAAGCGGTTTCTGATAAGGATAAATTGAAGAAGATCGCTGATGAATCATTAGAATCTTTGAAAAAGGGTGAAAAAATTTCACTCTAACCTTTTTATACTAATCGTGTATCAACGAAAAAATAATCGGCATTTTTAAATATGTTTTGTTGATTTCTGGCCTCTGTGACATAGTTATGACAGACATTGGAATCGTAAGTTACGGAGGAAGTATTCCTCGGTTACGGATAAAAGCTGTGGAGCTTGCCAACGTCTGGGGAAAAGACGGAGAACGGATTGCAAATGGACTTGGTATTGCAGAAAAATCTGTTCCATCTATCGACCAGGACACGGCAACTATCAGCGTAGAAGCAGCACGGAACGCTTTGAAAAGATGTCATATTGATCCTCAGGACATCGGTTCTATTTACATCGGAAGTGAATCTCATCCTTACGCAGTGAAACCAACCGGAACTATTGTTGGTGAAGCAATTGGGGCAACACCGGATCTTATGGTAGCTGATTACGAATTCGCGTGTAAAGCTGGAACTGCTGGTGTACAAAACTGTTTTTCAAACGTAAAAGCTGGATTAATCAAATATGGTCTTGCTATTGGTGCGGATACTGCTCAAGCTGCTCCCGGAGATGCACTTGAGTTCTCTGCAGCTGCTGGAGGAGCTGCATTCATTATTGGAAAGGAAAAAGTGATTGCAGCAATTAATCATACGTATTCATATGCAACGGATACTCCTGATTTTTGGCGAAGATCTGAACAAAAATATCCTCGTCATGGTGGTCGTTTCACAGGGGAACCAGCCTATTTTAAACATGTGACCAATGCTTCAAAGAATCTTATGGAGATAGCGGGGACCACACCAAAGGATTATGATTACGCTGTATTTCATCAACCAAACGCTAAATTTCCATTAAAAGAAGCAAAAATCCTCGGGTTTACTAAAGAACAAATTAAGCCTGGATTAAAAGTTTCTTATATTGGAAACACTTACTCTGGTGCATCACTTGTTGGACTTGCTGGAGTTTTAGACATTGCAAAACCTGGCAATCGTGTGCTAGTTACTAGTTATGGCTCTGGTGCCGGTAGTGACAGTTTTGATATCACGGTAACCGATGAGATAAGTAAATATGAACGTGATAACGCACCATTAATTGATGACATGATCAAAGACAAGGAATACATTTCATATGGAGTATATGCAAAGTATACTGATTTATTATACTGGGAGTGATCAATGATGAGAGATGTAGCAGTTATTGGAATTGGATTAACAAAATTTGGTGAGCTATGGGATCAATCATTTCGTCAGCTCACTGCAGAAGCAGGATCAAAAGCTATCCTTGATTCAGGCGTCAGCGGAAAAGATATTGACGCCATGTATGTTGGTTCGATGAGTAGTGGCCGATTCGTTGGCCAAGAACATGTTGGTGCCTTAGTTGCTGATGCTAGTGGTTTTTCACATTTGCATATTCCAGCCACAAGAGTTGAAGGCGCTTGTGCTTCTGGAAGTTTAGCGTTACGTGAAGGATATCTTTCCATTGCCGCTGGAGTAAATGATGTAGTGGTCATCGGCGGTATTGAAAAAATGAATGATGTTGGCGGGTCTGCTGCAACGGAAACACTTGCAACAGCTGCTGATCAAGAATGGGAAGCATTCTTTGGTGCTACTTTTCCAGGTTTATATGCAATGATAGCAAAACGTCATATGCATGAATTTGGCACTACAAAAGAAGATCTAGCTCGTGTTGCAGTGAAGAATCATCAGAATGGAGTAAAGAATCCTTTTGCTCAGTATCAAAAAGAAATCAGTATGAAAACTGCATTAAATGCTACTCCAGTTGCTGAACCATTAGGCTTAATGGATTGTTCACCGGTTACTGATGGTGCAGCTGCAGTGGTATTATGTGCAGCTGATCGGGTAAAAGATTTTGATGGAAATCCAGTTAAAATCATTGGATCTGGTCAAGCTTCTGACACACTTTCACTTCATGGACGACGGGACATCACCACACTTGATGCTACGGTTCATGCAGGAAAGATGGCGTATAAACAAGCGAATCTGAAACCAAGTGATATTGATGTCGCTGAAGTGCATGATTGTTTCACCATCGCAGAGATTTGTGCGATTGAAGATTTAGGATTCGTCAAGAAAGGTGAAGGTGGAAAAGCCGTGGAAAATAAGATTACCACTTTAGATGGTTCTTTACCGGTGAATACCAGTGGTGGATTAAAATCAAAAGGTCATCCAGTTGGAGCAACCGGTGTTGCGCAAATCGTTGAGATCACCAAACAATTACGTGGAGACGCTGAAAAACGACAAGTAAAAGATGCTCGTATTGGTTTAGCTCATAACGTTGGTGGGTCAGGTGCGACATGTGTTGTTCATATATTGGAGGGGATGTAGATATGCCTAAAGATGTACCTCGTTTTTGGAGAGAAATTCAGCAACGATATAATATGGTAGGAAATAAATGTGGTTCTTGTGACCGAGTCTATTTTCCACCTCGTGAATCTTGTCCGTATTGTCGTCGGGAAAGCATGGGAAAAATGGATAAAATTAAACTGAGTGGAAAAGGAGAAATTGTGACCTATACCATCATTCATGTAGGCCCAGATGATTTTGAGGAACAGGTTCCTTATCCTGTTGCAATTATTCAACTTGAAGAGGGACCTAAGATTACTGCTCAAATCGTTGATTACGATAGTGATGAGTTAAGGATCGGCTTGAAAGTTGAAAGTGAGTTTCGAAAGATTCAGCAAGATGGAAGTACCGGTGCGATATACTATGGATATAAATTTAAGCCTGTGAAGTAGACTATGAATACAAAAAACGCACTTGCAGAGAAAATCGCTGGTGAAATTACGCTAAGTCCTAAACCTGGGCTTACCTTGCGAAAATGGCGTAATATCTTTGGGATTAGTCAAACGGATCTTGCTAAAGAATTATCTCTTTCACCTAGTGTGATTAGTGATTATGAGTCTGGTCGGCGGAAGTCACCCGGCATTCAAACCGTTAAACGGGTGATTGATGCATTTATTTCGATCGATCAAAAGCGTGGTGGAGGTATTCTTCATCAGTATGATCCTATCGTGAAGACAAAAGAAGGAATTATTGAGATTATGGAGTATCCTTTTGCTCGTGATGCGGATACGTTCATTAAGGCCATTGATGGGAATGTGGTTACAAAGGGTAAGAGAGGATTAAAGAATCAGGTGAAAGGGTTTACGTTGGTTGATAGTATCAAGACTATTGAACATATTACTCCTGTTGATTATGCACATTTGTATGGGTGGAGTCCTGAACGAGCGCTTATTTTTACGGGTATTCAGTATGGTCGCAGTCCGATGATTGCAGTGCGTGTTCATCCGGTTAAACCTTCTGTTGTTGCATATCATAAGCCGGGCTCGATTGATCCGTTAGCTGTTAATCTTGCTGATCGGGAGAATATTCCATTGGTATCAACGAATTTATCATTGGATGAGTTGAAGAAGAGATTGCTTTCTTTAGGCGAAGTGGTTGATGAGTAGATTCATCCATAAACCTATTTTTATTTTTTATTTATTTTATTTATTATTTTATAATTTAGAAAGATTTTTCTTAGTGTTATCAAAATTCTTGGTCTATAATTTGACTAGATATCTCATTTTTTTTGTGTGAAAGTATCATATTTTTTTCTGTGTTCAGTTGCAAACGCAATCAACTTAGAAATCGCATCATTATATGTGTCACCTATATCGCCGAAACGTTTTAGTTTTTCTTTGGTTTCAGGTAGAACATAAATTAGTTTTCTCCTTTCTTGCCACGACCTATCTCTATCGTTTTCCTTTTTTTTTGATTTAGCCATACAGTATGGATTGTCTTAAATTGTATATAAGACTTGTTATATGATTAACTATTTATGCTTGACACAAAATTTAAATATCATACTAACTATATTTATGCTTGACACAGTGTCTTATTGTCTTAAGTAACCTTTAGATATGAAATAACTTTGTCATAATGGAGGAAAACCATGAATAAAAAATCTGAGTCCGTATCAGTCGGACATGAAAACGAAGCTGGTATATCTGAGAATA
Organism: uncultured Thermoplasmatales archaeon; assembly: GCA_964648565.1. Taxonomy (GTDB): domain Archaea; phylum Thermoplasmatota; class E2; order DHVEG-1; family DHVEG-1; genus EX4572-165. Next base: position 6,323 of record CAZYLG010000023.1, on the reverse strand, counting down.
GACCACTCAAAGAAGGCGTGTACTACATGATAATTGAAACCCATTTTGTGAAGAATGTATCGAAGAGTACTGTAAAATATAGATTGGTATCAAAATCTCATCCATTCTGATATGAGATTCTGAGATTTTATGAACGAGATGATAGTTTGAAAATAAGTGAATATGAACATGTTGAACATATAGTGGATATGGTCATCAAAAGATTTGTTCCTGCATGCATTCTCACCAGTGAAGGAGGATTGGGAAAATCATATCTTGTACGTAAAATGCTGAAGGACCAATGTAAAAAAGAGGATTTTGAGATTAGAAGCGGCCATATTACACCCCTTGCACTGTATAAATTGTTGTATAAATTTAGAACGAAAATCGTTGTGCTTGATGATGTGGAGGAGTTACTGAAAAGCGACATTGTGGTTGGAATTCTAAAAGCAGGATTATGGGATGTCGAAGGAAATGGTAAACGGGAAATTACTTGGGCATCTACATCTGAAAAATTAGGGGCGACACCCCAGAAATTTGTTTTTTCTGGAGGTATCATATTATTATGTAATAAAATTCCAAGGAAATATGATGCAGTAGTGAAAGCTCTTAGGACAAGAGGCCTAGAATACACAATCAGATTGACTTATGAACAGAAATTAAGGATTTTCAAAGAGTTGATAGATACTGAGGATTTTTATGACTCCTTAGGTCTGAAATTAGATGAGACGGATAGGGCTACATTAAAAGAAGCTTTGGAAGAAAACACATCTGTTCTACTTGAGAGCTTCAATTTTAGAACTGTGGTTAAGCTCATTACATTCTACGTGTACAATAAAAAGTATCATCCAGAGAAAAAAGAACTGTATCTGGATTTAATGGAAAAGACGAACAAACAGGATGAGGAAAAAAAGATTGTTTGGGAAATGATGCGTTCTGATTTTCCGATGACCCAACAGATACAATTGTTTTTTGAAAGAACCGGAAAATCCCGTGCTACTTTTTATCGAATCAAAAAGAAACTAGAAATTGAAACAGGTAAAAAATTAAGAGATGATTAAAAATGAAAAAAATAACCTATATAAAAATTAAAAAGTTAGTCCCATCTCGTTGGGGCACTGGTATAAGAGACCAAGAAAAATATTATCGATTGAAAGAGAATATAGCGGAACAAGGATTGAATGACCCATTGAATGTATTTCCGATTGATGGTGGATTATATGAACCATATGCTGGTGACCATCGACTCAGAGCCATCAAAGAATTGAAAGAAGAAGATTCATGGATTCATGATTCAATCCCTTGTATAATCAGTGATATTTCTGTCGAAGAAGCGTTTGAACGTTGTTTTGCAGATAACAGCTGTAGAGCAGATTTAGATTCATTAGAGAAGGAGAATAAGATTGCAAAAGCTCTAGACTCGGGCAGGTATAAATCAAATGCACAACTTGGTAAAAAGATTGGAATGACTGGACAACGTGTTGGTCAGTTAATCGATTCAAAGAAGATTAGAGATGAGTGTATAGCCCATAAATCGAAAAGAGCTTTCATGGTCAGTGATGAAACATTACGTGCTTTGAAACCTTTGAAAAACAAAAACCATAGAGCACGATTGGTTGACCTAGTTGCCAACGGGAACATTCACGTTAAGGATACCAAGAAGGTTGCAGAACTTTGCCAAAACGACCTCGATACATGTAAGAAGATTCTGATTGATGGTGTTTCTTATTACCAGATATTGAAACAACATCAACAGGATATATCAAAAGCAGTGAAACGAAAGAAAACAAAAACCTATCCCATATCGGATCCGAATCTTCCTCAGACAATCTATCAAAACACATCTAACAATCTCAATAAACATTTTTATATCACCACAGATGAGCGTACCAGAAGACAATCGATAGATTACCTGAAGATGACCATATCTCTCATGGCAAAAAAACTGTCTGATGAAAAAGCAATCACAAAAGAGCAGTTTGAACAAATCAAAGATGATATTTTAGGGGTTTACCGAGACCGTCTTGATGATTATGAAGGGGAATCATTGAATAAGAACAATCTCGGCAAATGGACGGGGAACTAATATATCTGGGAGGCAACAAGCATGAAATTTGTAGTCAAACAAGAAAAACTTGAAGATATGTTAGAAAAGCTGATGGTCAAGGATGTTCTACCCAAATCAGTCCTTGTCGCGAAAGGAAAGACGATTCAATCTGTTCAAAAAGAAGAACATGCTCGTGCATTCCGACTGCTGAAATTAAACGAAAATTACTTCGAATCAATCGATGAGGTCGAAGAAGAAGCAATCGAATTCGACGTCAAAAAAGTGATTGGTATCGTAAAAACCATCCCAGCAAACATGAACATCACCTGGGAAACAAAAGGAAACAAAATCGAATTGTCAGCAGAGAACCGTAGATTTGGAATCGCTATCGTCGAACCAGAAGAAGTTGAAAAGAAACTCCCGTTCACACTTGGAAAAGATAATGCTCCAACATGGGATGATGAAAGTCTTGATACCAAATTAACTGTAAAAACTAGCGATTTTAAGGAGCTTTCACAGTATGCTAGCTCGTTAACAACCGAGTTCTACAAAGTCACTCTTAAGGACAAAAAACTTTCTGTCCGAGTTGGAGACATCCATGAATTCGATGAGTACGCAATTTTAGATATCACCGATGTCGAAATTGAAAAAGGAAAGGAACTTGACGTCATATTTACCTATGCCCTCCCACAAATCGCTGATACATTCCGAGAGGAAGCAACTATTTGGGCGAAAACAGGTATGCCAGCATGGTTCTATGAAAAAACCGATGAGCACTTTTTAGGAGTTCTCGTACCACCATACGCAGAAGATGAGGAGGAGTAAATCAAATGAAATGCTCCGAGTGTGGTAACAAGGTTGTGGAATGCGACTACTGTGGAACCGCATTCGAATGTGAAGATTCCATTGTATGTGTATCTAATGGAGAGGAACATCTTCATCCTGATTGCATCGAAGGTTGGACAAACACGATTCACGACTTTGAGGAAGGTGTTGTTGATGATGAGTAGTAAGGGAAAATACAAGGATGTTCCAACGTCGGAACTCCTTGATTTCATCAATCAAGATATAAGCTACGAAGAAACGGAAAAGGTACAGAAAAGACATGATTATCAAGACGAACTTGAAACACGAAGACCTTTCTGCCATATGAAACGAAAGATAGAAGACATGCAAAAGGAAATCAATGAACTCAACGAGATTGTCGACAAATTACTTATCCATCAACACGGGGAAGATGATAGACCAACCGTACCAGTAAGAAAACTGTTCAACCGACGGGTGTACTGCTGATGAGATTTGAAGGTGATACATTCTTTTGTGATTACTGTGGAAGGGAGTTTTCATATCTTGATGACGCTGGTTTTGAAGATGATAGGGTTTGCCCTATCTGTGCTTCCAAAGCATACAATGACTTCCTTAATTCAAAGTGTGTTGTTTGTGGAAAACGAATGGGATACGATGAAGACCCATGGTCGAATTTAGATGAACAATACTGTCACGAAAAATGTATCAACCAACTTTCTGAAAAGACAATCGAAGATGAAGAATGGTTCAGAATGTCTGACCAGTTTTAGGTGTTTTACATGAGGAAACTGAAGATTAAAAGAAGAGATAATAATCAAAATCAAGACGCAGGTGAGAGCTACTTTACATACATAGGAACTGTTGTATCGGACGATACAGCGGATAAATCTGTTATCGTTGCAAGAAATCCGTATGAAGCATTATCAAAATTTGCTGAAAAGAACATGGGTAATGAAAGCAACGCAACAAACCTTGATGTAAGGATTGAACAAACAGAAGTAATTCAATAGTTTAGATAGAAGAAGGGAAATGAATGTTTAAAGAAATGCCGCGGTACGTTGGTTTTCCGAACCAACTATGGGTTGAAAGCAAACTTGCATTTAGAAACTTCGAAAAAATGTTTAAAGGTTTAGTTCCCTTCTTCGTATCACATTACCGTTTTAAAGACCCTGTAACACCAATCGTAGACAATATGTTTTTTGATATTGATTCTTACTACTCTGTAAGATTCCCATATCGAAACTCAAACGTTCTTCGCCACTGGGCTTACAAACATGATATTCCACACTTCACAAATTTTTCTGGTGGAAAGGGTTATCATAATTTTCTTTTCTTTAAACCGATTATACCAAAAAATGAGAAAGAATACAACGAACTAAAGGATATAATTTATAGTTTGCAAATGAAGATTGCTGAAGAAATTGGTATGGAAGCTTTCGATGAACCAACTTTTGGTCGATTACGGTTTTTAGTTAGATATCCAACATCAAAATACGTGCGAAAGGATGAGGACACTGGAGCATTTACAAGCAACGGTATGTATTGCCGACACCTAACAGACAAAGAATTTGATTTAGGTGTTAAACGATTATCAAAGGTAGTAACCGACCCAGGTATTGTTCCAAGAAAACCCAGAACATCAATTACTCTTGATGAAATCATTGATTGTTTTGATGACTTCGAGATTATCAAACGAGCGGATAATGGAAGCAAAGGTTTGAATATAGATTTACAACGAAACGGTGAAATCGTACCGACTATCAAATCGTTAGGATTGCCGTGCTTACAGGAACTTGTTAAGCATCCTCACCCAACTCATTACGAAAGAATCGAGTTGGTAGCATGGTTAAAACATTTAGGTTACACGGATTTAGCTATCAATGCTTTTATCCGAAAGATGAACTGGACACGGTATAAGTATTCAGTTACATCATATCAAGTAAGAACAGTAAAACCACGAATGGTAAAATGTTCATTTTTAAGAAAGGGTTACGGACACCTCTGTTCTAAATGTCCTTTCCGAAAAAGCTGGTGATAGAATGAGAAATAAAATTTTATGTGGAAACACACTTGAAAAACTTGCAGAAATTGAAGATGATTCTGTTGATATGGTAGTAACTTCACCGCCATATTGGGGATTAAGAGATTACGATTGCAACGATGTAATCTGGGGAGGAGATAAGGATTGTGAACATGATTGGAACATTGAAGAACGTGACCTTGATAACCGAACAACTGCTGGATTGAATAAGAACTTTGATACCAAAACAGGAGCTGGCGGTAAATTCGAAGGAAAACATACCGTGAAATCAATGTTTTGTAAAAAATGTGGTGCATGGAAAGGTCAGCTAGGATTAGAACCACACCCAGAAATGTTTATCAACAATCTTGTTGAAATATTCCGAGAAGTCCGTCGTGTTTTGAAACCAACAGGTTCTTTCTATTTGAACATGGGAGACACCTATTTTGGTGGTAACATGTGCGTCGGGCAACCAGATGACTGGGATTCAATATCAACCAAAAATCGAGATAAGAAATATAGTAACGAAAAATTTGATAACTTTATCAAGCAACGAAACAAGCTCCGCTCTAATTGGTTAAGACCAAAGCAACTAATGCTCATGCCATCAAGAATTGCTGTAGCAATGCAAAATGATGGTTGGATTCTACGAAACGACCTCATCTGGTGTTTGTCTGGAAGCACAAAAGTTTATGCAAAAACACAAAAAATGCAAGGTCCTATGTTGATAAAAGATATAGTCAGACTTAACACGAATACTGTATCGTTATGGGATGGTAGTAAGTGGAATAAAGTGAACAACTTCTATAAAAGTGAAGAAACTGACGGTTTAACACTAAGAAACGGTGAAAAAATAAGTTCAACGTTAAATCATCGATGGATAACCAAAGATGGAATAAAGAAAACAAAAGAATTAGAAATTGGAGATGTACTAAAAAAAACTGTATTACCAGAACCAGAAAAAGTTAATAATCCATTATGTTTAAATGATGAAGATATAGGTTATTTTGTTGGTATGTATATTGCTGAAGGTTCTTTTGGTAAACATGGCAGTGTTATACAAATAGCATCACATTCAAATGAAAAGGAAAGGTACAGAAAATTAAAGTTAATTGCTGAAAAGTATCATGGTACTTGTAGAAAGCATGATTATGGTAATAAATCAACTATTAACATTTACGGTAATGTTCTGGTTGGTATAATAAAACATTATGTTTATGGTAAAAATGCTCACACAAAAGGTTTACAACCAAGATGTTGGTCTAGAAGTAACAATTTCCTTTTATCTTTATTGAGAGGTTATCTTGATGGAGATGGACATTATGAAGCTAAAAATGACAGATACAGATTAGGATTTACAAGAAACAAAAGACTAGCTGATGATTTAAGAACATTATGTGGAAGATTGGGAATAAGAATCAAGTTACAATCATCAATTAGTAGAATTGGAGATAAAGAATTTAAAAGTTT